>NZ_CAXAUM010000014.1:0-86993 GCF_963972555.1 uncultured Roseovarius sp. | reverse complement strand
AGTGAATCATGTTCTCATAACCGCGTCGAGGGCCGACTTTTTCAGCAGCCTGTTAATGGCTGGTTCCTTCCGAGAATGTAATCTTGTTAAAGACATTGTATTTCCCCGAGGGCTTGCGCATCGGCAGCCGGGTCACTTCCTCCAGCGTGGCCGCATCGTAGACGATCACCGCGCCGTCGTCCTCCCAGATGGACACCAAGGCATAGCGCCCGTCGCGGGTGAATTCCACATGCGCCACCGTGGCCCCCGGCTCTGGTTGCAATGTGCGCACGATTTCAAGGCTTTGCTTGTCGATCACATGCATGACATCCTTGTTCGGACCAAAGAACACATCCGCCCAGAAATAGGGCGAATTCTCGTGGCTGCGCAGGAAAAAACCAGGCCCCTCGGTGGCGATGGTCTTGATCACGCTCCAGTCATTCGTATCGATGATCGACAACACGCCCTCTTTCAGATGCGGTGTCGCCATCACCCGATGGCCATTGCGTTCCCATGAAATGCCCGATCCCAGATGTGGCATACCGGGCAGCGGCAATTCGGCAATCTCGCGGCCCACGTTGAGGTTGACCACCACGCCGCGTTCGGAATCGCGCGTGGCTCCGATCAGATGCCGGTAATCATCCGAGAAAAAGAAGTCATCCAGCGGCTCGCGCACCTCGATCCGGCGGCGCGCGAACAGGCCTTGGGACGAGGGCAGCGCCTCGACCATGCCCTTCTCGCGGCTATGGACAAATCCCTCATAGACCGGCTCTGCCTCCGGGTCGGTCGCCACCTCCCAGATTTCGGGCACATCCTTGAGCGCCAGCACGAAACTGTCGCGCTGCGGCACCTGATAGACCGCCGAAACGCGGCTTGGGGTGCCATCCGCGCCGATCACCGGCATCACGCGCGCCACGCTCAGATCCTCGGTCGACAACAGCGTCAGCGTCATCGGCAGGTAATTCGCCACCGCCAGCCATTTGCCATCGGCGCTCATCGCGATGTTGCGGCTGTTGAGGCCTGCGCGCACCCGCCCCACCTGTTTGAGCGACCAGATATCGTATTTCTGCACCCAGCCATCGCGCGACATGATGAACACATAGCGCCCCTCGGGGCTGAACTTTGGCCCGCCATGCAAGGCAAAGGGCGTCTCGAACCGGTCCAGCACGGCAAAGCTATCGCCATCCAGAACGCTCACATGATGGTCGCCGGTTTCCACGACCAGCGTGATATTGAGCGGATCGGCGGGAAACACCGGCGCCTCGGCGGCGTGATAGCCCGGATCGAACCACCGCGTTGCCTCGATGTCCTCGGCCTCCCAAACCGGCGCCTCCGCCAAAGGTGTGTGCAACCAGTCGGCCAGCGCCGCCAGATCCTCCTCGCTCAGCGCATCGCCGAAACCGGGCATCTGCGTCGCCGCCCGCCCCTTGGCGATCACCTCCATCAGGTTAGGCCCGCGCATCCGCCCCAAACTCTCGGGGATGAGCGCAGGCCCCTGACCACCCAGCCGCGCCGCCCCGTGACAGTCGGCGCAGGCGTCGCGGTAAATCTGCGCCGGATCGGCCATCGCCACACCTGCGCTCATCATGAGAATGCTAGATAAAACGGTGAACCGGATCATGTCTCTTGCCTCGGAATGGGGTCACGGTCAGCCGCGCCTCGGCGCTGTCCACGCCGATCTCGCGGTCACTCAGGTAACAGGCCGGGTCCTCGGCCCAGGGGTCGCCGGTCAATTGCAGCGCCCGAATACGGGTGTTGCCGCCGCACACTGCGCGAAACGCACAGTCCCCACACCGCCCTTTCAGAGGGCGCGGGCGTTGCCGCAACTGCGCCAGCATCGGATCGCTTCCGGTCCATATCTCGGAAAACTTGGCGGTTTTCACATTGCCTACCGTGTAATCCGACCAATAGGTATCGGGATGCACCCGCCCCAGCGTGTCGATATTGGCCACGCCCAAGCCCGACGAATTGCCGCCCCAGGCCTCCAGATGTGCGCGCAGATGCGCCACCCGCTCCGCCTCGAAATGCCGCGCCGCCCAATGCAGCAGGTAAACCGCGTCGGCATCATTGTTGCCGGTGACAATATCCAGCGGTGCATCCTCCGCCGCCGCCACCCAGGCCCGGTCGATCAACGCATCCAGCGCCTGCCGTGTGTGGCGATGCATCGCATCCTCGCCCCGGTTCTTGTCGCCGCGCCCCGCATAGACCAGATGCGAGAGGTAAAACTTGTCCACCCCCTCATCATCGCAAAGTCGCAACAAATCCGTCAGTTGCGGCGCGTTATCGCGCGTCAGCGTGAACCGCAGCCCCACCTTGATGCCCCGCGCCTTGCAGGCCCGCACCCCGCGCAACGCATTGGCAAAGGCCCCCTCGACCCCGCGAAACCAGTCATTCGTCGACCCAACCCCGTCAATCGAGATGCCCACGTAATCAAATCCGATCTCGGCCACGCGGTCGGCGGTCTCGCCATGGATCTTGGTGCCGTTCGTGCTCAGCGCCAGCATCCGCACCCGCTTGCGCGCCTCTGCGGCAATCTCGAACAGATCGCGCCGGTCCAGCGGCTCTCCCCCCGACAGGATCAGCGCCGGAATGCCGAAATCCCCCAGATCGGCCAGTGTCGCCATCGCCTGATCGTGGCTCAACTCGCCCGGAAAATCCACATCCGCCGACACCGTGTAGCAATGCCGACATTTCAGATTGCAGCGCCGGGTCAAGTTCCAGATCACCACCGGCTTGACCGGCCCGGCCCCCCTGCGGCGCAGCGGGGCGGGATTGACCAGTTGATGCATATATTCGGTGAGACGAAACATCTCAGCCCTCCTTGGGCCGCAGTCGCAGCCCGGTTTTCTTGAGAATCCGTGTGGAATAGAGAATGTCATGCGCCCGGCACGCCGGACCCAAGAGCGCGGCAATCGCCTGCCGCTTGTCTTCGACGGCCTCCCGGCTTGCGCCATGGATCATGGCAAAGAGATTATAGCGCCACGCGGGCAGGGCGCGCGGGCGCTCATAACAATGGCTCACATAGTCGAGCGCGCCGACCAACACCCCCAACTCGGCAATCTGCCCGTCCTCGACATCCCAGACCGACATGCCATTGGCCACCATGCCCAAGGCATAATGATTGGGGGCCACGGCAATGCGCCGGATGACACCCTGCGTCTGCATCTCGCGCAGCCGCGCGCAGAGCACGTCCTCGTTCATTCCCAACCCTGCCGCGACGGCAGCATAGGGCGCAGGCACCAAGGGCAGCCCCCCTTGCGTGGCGGCGATGATCCGGCGGTCTGTGGCGTCAATCGTCATGCGGCTACCCTGAATCCGATGAAAAACTCCCTGAGCTTGGGGAAACGATGCACGCGCAGCCCCGTTTCCCGCTCAAGCTCCGATGCCACCCCGGCAATCTCTCCCTCGGTTTCCGTGGCCAGAACGAACCACATGTTCAGCCGGTGTGTGCGTTGATAATTATGCGCCACCTCGGGGCGCGCATTGACTTTTGTCACGACCGCTTCGAATTCCGCCTCGGGCACCGCCATGGCACAGAGGCAAAACGCCCCGCCCATCGCCTCGGCATCGTAAAACGGACCAAAGCGCGTGATCACGCCCTCCGCCTGCATCCGCTCCAGCCGCGCAATGAGATCGCAACCGCTCACGCCCAGCTCCGCACCCACCGCCTCAAAGGGGTGCGGTACGATGGGAAACCCCTCTTGCAGCCGGTTCAATATCCGCCGGTCCATCGCATCGAGCGTCATGCAAGGCTCCTTTCATCCGCCACCATCGCCCCGGTCTGCTTGAAACACCGGCTGGAAAACAGCGCCAGATGCGGCACATCACGCAGCGCGGGCAGGGCGGCGGCGCACTCCAGATCCGCCAACGCTTGCGCCCGGCTCTGGGCATGGATCATGGAATAGAGCCGATAGGGCCAGACCCCCTCAACCGGCCGCCGCTCATAGCAGAGCGTGACACCGGGGCTCGCCGCCAATTGCGGCCCGGCCTCGGTGATTGCCTCAGAGGGCAGATCCCAGACCACCATCGCATTGGCCCGCCAGCCCAACGCCCGGTGCCGCACGATGACACCAAACCGCGCGATGATCCGCGCCGCACTCAGCGCACGGATACGCGCCATCACCTCGGCCTCGCTTTGCCCCAACCGGGCTGCCAGCCTCTCATAAGGCTGCGCCTCGAACGCCAGACCCTCGGTCAGCGCCTGCACCAACGCCCGGTCGCCGGGGCGCAAAACTGCCAGATCAGGGGCCGCCACCTGCGGCACCCGTGCACGCGCCCCGCGCAGACAAAACCCCAAATCAAGGTTGAAAGGGCGCACCAAGGGCAGATCCAGCACCCGCAACCGGCTGCGCGCGCCAATCCGCGCCAGCGCCCGGTCGATATGCGCCCGGTCCGGCCCCGTGGCCACGAACCACAGATTCCAGCGGTTTTCGCGCAAGTAGGAGTGGTTCACCCCCGGCTCCGCGCCGATGATGGACGCCACCTCGTCAATCCGCGCCTCCGGTGCTGCCACGGCCGCGAGCGTGCTCGCCGACAGCGTGTTGGGCGTGACCGTGGCCCCCACCCGCGTGATCTGCCCCGCCGCGCGCTTTGCGCGCAGCCGCGCGATCACATCCGCTTCCGTGGTGCCAAGGCTCTGCGCCAACACCCCATAGGGGCGCGTGGCCACCGGGAAATCGCGCTGCCAGTCGTTCAAGAGCGCCCGGTCAATCGGATCGGCAAAATGCTCCATCGCTCACAACCCCGTCTTGTGCGCCCGCGCGGTAAAGAAAATACCCGACGGGCTGTCGGCTTCGATCTCGCGCAGCTTCTCAAAGGTCTCGGTGTCATAGACCATGACCCGCCCCGCATCGCGCACCGACAGCCAGACCTCGTGACCGCGCGGCGTAAACTCCATGTGCAGCACGCCGGGTCCGGGCTTGAATTCATGGATCACCTGCTTGCTCAGCGTATCGATCACCTGAATCGTGTCATTCAACGGATGCGCGAAATTTACCCAGACCTGCCGCCCATCGGGGCGCGCCATGGCAAAGACCGGCTGGCCATAGACCGCCGTGCGCCCGCTTTCCTCCAGACTGCGCGCATCGACCCACAGCACCTCATGCTGCCCCATGGCAGGCAGGGCAAAATCCGTCCCCGCCAGCGCCCAGCCCTCCAGATGCGGCATCTTGTAGACCGGCAGCCCCGCGCGTCCCTCGGCATAACCGGGCAGGATGGGCTTGGGCTGCGGCGGATCTTGCCAGAGGTCCAGCGCGGTCAGATGATCCGCGCCGAACAGCCCCGCAATATACGTCCGCCCATCGCCAGTGACGAGCGCATCATAGGGGTTTTCCCCCATGCCCGTGATCTTGGTGATCTGCGGTGCCTTGCCCGACAGGTCGGCAATCCATGTCTCGCCCTGATCCCACAGCGAAAAGACAAAGCGCGTGCCGGGAATATCCACCAAACCGATGGTCTTGCCGCCGGTGGGAATATCCGCGACCGGTGCCAGCGTGTCTGCATCGAATACCCGCACGCCGCCCGGCTCATAATTCGACACCGCCACATAGCGGCCATCGTCCGAAATCGCCCCGCCGATGGAATTCCCGGCCTGCATGACCCGCGCCACGATGCGCCGCTCCAGAATATCGACCTTGGTCAATCCGCCATCGCGGCCAAAGACATAGGCAAACCGCTCGTCAGGGGAATAGACCAGGCTCGCATGGCTCAGATCGCCCAGGCCCTCGATCCGGCCCAGTGCCGCGCGCTCGGATTGATCCACCACCAAGAGCGCTCCGCTGGCGCGCTCCACCACCAACCCCAGATCGCCCGTGGCCTGCGCCGCCACTCCGCTGGCCAGTACCGAGGCCAGCAAAAATGCCAGCCCCCCCAACCCACGCCGCACCGGCCGTTCATCTGGCCCGAAATACCTCGGGGGGGTCGCCCGCAGGGCGACGGGGGCAGCGCCCCCAAGAAACCGCGCGATCCGGCTCATTCGTCCTCTCCTTTCAACAGGTAATCGGCAATCCACGCCGCCTCCGCCGCGCTCAGCAAGGGCCGCCAGGGTGGCATCGGCGTGCCGGGGATCCCGTCCAGAATGACGGCTTGCAGGCTCTCCCGGTCGTGATGCCCCAGCGATACGGCGCGAATATCCGGCCCCAACCCGCCTTTCAGGCTCAGCCCATGGCACGAGCCGCAATCCTGATGCACCAGCCGCGCGAGGGCCTGCGCGTCCGGCTCGGCCCATGCCGGTGCGCCCAGCAGCGCCAGCAAGAGGGCAAGCCTATTCACCGGCCATCACCTCCGGCAATTCCAGCGGCAATTCCAGCGGCACCGCCGCACCCTGATAGAGCGAGACCACATGCCCGATCACAAAGAGCACCGGCGCGGGCAAGGGCCGTTCCGCCATCTCCAGCCCGATCCGATCAAGCCGCGACAGATGCCGCAGCTCGCGCGGCGTGGTGACATGCGCCACCGCCAGAACCGGCAGCGCACCGGGCAGCCCCGCGCGCATCAGCTTCAACGCGATTTCCGCGATATTGGCCGCCCCCATATAGACCACCAGCGTGGTCTCTTCATCGGCAAGGCTCGCCCAGTCGAGATCGAGTTTCGCCCCCTGCGCCCGGTGCCCGGTGACATAGCGCACGCCCGTGGCCAGACCCCGATGCGTGAGCGGCACGCCGGTCGCGGCGGCCATACCCTGAGCGGCGGTGATGCCCGGCGCATAGTCCACCGCAATGCCGCGCGCCTGCAAATACGCCGCCTCCTCCGAGCCGCGGCCAAAGATCAGCGGATCGCCCCCCTTGAGCCGCGCCACGATCCGCCCTTCAAGGGCAAGGTCCGCGAGAATTTCGTTGATGCGCCCCTGTGGCACCGTATGGCATCCCGGTGCCTTGCCCACCGGCACAAGCCGTGCCGATGCAGGCGCCAAGGCCAGGATTTCAGGGCTGACCAGCCGGTCATAGACCACCGCTTCCGCCTCTTGCAGCATTTGCAGCGCGCGCAGCGTCATCAGGTCCACCGCCCCCGGCCCTGCGCCGATCAGATGGACTTTGCCTGTGGGTGTCATGGGGATGGCTCCTTGGCTGGACAATTCTGGCTGAGGGTCCGGGGGCCCGCCCTCACAGGCCCCCGGCACTGGCCCGCGTCAGTAGACGTCGGCGCGGGTGTTATAGACGTTGAACTTGCCCGTCGGCGTGATCAGGCGCTCGTCCTTGATCACATGCTTGAGCTCCAGCGTCTTGTCATCGACCACCACGATGGCCGATTGCAGGTCCTTGGCATTCCAGACCGAGAACCAGACTTCATCGCCGGCCTTGTTGTATTCGCCCTGCACGACGCGGGGCTGGCCTTCGGTGATGCCGGCCCACTCGACCAGTGGCAGCACGGTGAATTGCGGCTCTTCCTGCCCCAGCTCATCGATCTTGAACACCGCGACCGCGCCCGAGATTTCCGCATCGGGATTGAGCGGCGCATCGACATAGAGGTGATTGGAGTTGGGATGCGTTTTCACGAACAGCGACCCGCCCCCCATCGCGTAAAGCTGCTGCACCATCTTCCAGGCCTGATCGGGATGACCCTCGGGATCGGTGCCGATCAGCGCCACCGTGTCATCGCCCAGATGCGAGGTGGCCCAGACCGGGCCGTGAACCGGATGGTTGATATTGGCCCCGCGTCCCGGATGCGGCGTCAGACCCTCGGTCTCGATGATCGCCTCCAGATCGCCCTCCTTGGTGTCGATCACCGCCACCTTGTTGCGCGCATTGGCAGCGGTCAGGAAATACCGCTTGGTGCTGTCAAGCCCGCCATCATGCAGGAACCGCTCGGCCTCGATCTCTGTCACCTTGAGGTTCTTGATGTCCGAATAATCGACCATCAGGATCATCCCGGTTTCCTTGACGTTGACGATGAATTCGGGCCGGTAATGCGAACTCAGGATCGCGGCCACGCGCGGCTCGGGGTGAAAGGTCTGTTCGTCATAGATCATGCCACGGGTGGATTTGATCTTGAGCGGCTCCAGCGTGTCGCCATCCATGATCACGAATTGCGGCGGCCAATAGGCCCCGGCAATGGCGTATTTGTCCTCGTAGCCCTCCATTTTCG
Source organism: uncultured Roseovarius sp. (assembly GCF_963972555.1). NCBI lineage: Bacteria > Pseudomonadati > Pseudomonadota > Alphaproteobacteria > Rhodobacterales > Roseobacteraceae > Roseovarius > uncultured Roseovarius sp. The sequence goes on along the minus strand of NZ_CAXAUM010000014.1, from coordinate 78,932 downwards.
AGGTCTCGACCGACCGCGCCTCGGCCCCGACCTTGATTTCGGCGACGGTGGCAGGGGTCTCCATCCACAAATCAATCATGTTGATCTTGGCATCGCGACCGATCACAAAGAGATATCGCCCCGAGGCTGAAATCCGGCTGATATGCACCGCATAGCCGGTTTCGATGATGGCCTTGATCTCATAGCTCGCGCCGTCGATCAGGGCGATTTGCCCGGCATCGCGCAAGGTCACCGAAAAGAGGTTGTCGATGTCAATGTCGTTCATCTTTTCCTTGGGCCGGTCTTCGGGCGCGATATGCACCTTCCAGCTTGCCTTCATCTCGGGCATGCCGAATTCCGGTGGCACAGCCGGATCGAGCAGGATGTAACGCGCCATCATGTCGACCTCTTCCTCGCTGAGGTCCCCCGAGGTGCCCCAGTTGGGCATGCCCGCAGGCGAGCCATAGGTGATGAAGTCGCGCAGGTATTCATACCCGTTTTCGCGGGTCAGGTCCGGCGTCAGCGCCTTGCCGGTGGCCCCTTTGCGCAACACGCCGTGACACCCGGCGCAGCGCTCGAAATAGATCGTGTTGGCCTTTTGGTATTCCTCTTGGGTCATCACCGGATCGCCCGGCTTGCGCCCCGGTATCTCGACCTTGAGCTGGCCGAGCGTGGTCATCGACGGCTCGTAGGCGGCAGAGGGTCCCTCGGCATGAGAGGCATCCTGCGCCATCGCGCCAGTGCTTGCGAGCGCCATGGCAATCGCAGCCCCTGAAATCAGGGTCGCGTGCCAACTGGCTTGTCTGGGTTTCATGTGATTCACTCCATTCCGCTGGTGAGGCTCCTTTAGAATGGCGCGGTGCGGCCACAGGACCCTTGACCAAAGTCAACGCAACAGCAGGAAATTCAGGTCGGGTCCGGGGGCGCTGCCCCCGACGCCGCTGCGCGGCTCCCCCGAGGTATTTTCGGCCAGATGAAAGCCTGCGCGCCGTTGACAATAGTCAAGGAGTGCCACGCCCGGCGCGCGCATGCTGGCCCCAGTCGCAGTTACGCGCAAAGGAGAATCGCATGCGCGAAGTCATGACCAAGAGCATGGCCAGAAATATTTTCTACGGGGGATCGCTGTTCTTTATCCTCATCTTTCTGGGCCTGTCGGTGCATTCGCACTATTACATCACCACCACCTCGACCAATGCCGAGACGCTCACCGAGAGCGTTGCCCTGGGCAAGAAGGTCTGGGAGGACAAGACCTGCATCAACTGTCACTCGATCATGGGCGAGGGCGCTTACTTTGCCCCCGAACTGGCCAATGTCACGACCCGCTGGGGCGTGGCCGATGATCCAGAGGCGGCCTACGAGATGCTTGACGGCTGGATCAAGGCCCAGCCCTCGGGCGTCGAGGGCCGTCGCCAGATGCCCTATTTCGACCTGACCGAAGAAGAAACCCGCGGCCTCGCCGATTTCCTGCTCTGGGTCGATTCCATCGACGCACAGGGCTGGCCGCCCAATGACGCGGGCTGAGAAAGGACCGGACCAATGAAATACGAAACGCAGAAAATCGCGCTGGCCTACTTCTCGGTGGCGCTCGCGCTCTTTCTCATCCAGATCATCGGCGGCCTGCTGGTGGGCTGGGTCTATGTCAGCCCCAATTTCCTGAGCGAGCTGGTGCCCTTCAGCACGTTGCGTATGCTGCACACCAATTCGCTCATTGTCTGGCTCTTGCTGGGGTTCTTCGGTGCCGCCTATTTCCTGATCCCCGAAGAGGCCGAGCGTGAAATCCACTCGACCAAACTCGCCTATCTGCAACTGATCATCCTCGTGGTCGGTACGCTCGGCGTGGTCGTGACCTATCTCTTCAACATCTTCGAGGGCCACTGGCTCTTGGGCAAGGAGGGGCGCGAGTTTCTCGAACAACCCGTCTGGGTCAAGGTGGGCATTGTTGTCGCGGCGCTGATCTTTCTCTTCAACGTGTCGATGACCGTGCTCAAGGGCCGCAAGACCGCGATTTCCAACATCCTGCTCCTGGGCCTCTGGGGTTTGGCGCTGCTCTTTCTCTTTGCCTTTTACAACCCCGAGAACCTCAGCCTCGACAAGCAATACTGGTGGTATGTCGTCCATCTCTGGGTCGAGGGCGTCTGGGAACTGATCATGGCCTCGATCCTGGCTTTCCTGATGCTGAAGCTCACCGGGGTTGACCGCGAAGTGGTGGAGAAATGGCTCTATGTCATCGTCGCCGCAGCACTTTTCTCGGGCATCCTCGGCACCGGGCACCATTACTACTGGATCGGCTCGCCGGGTTACTGGCAGTGGATCGGCTCGATCTTCAGCTCACTCGAAGTGATCCCCTTCTTTGGCATGATGGCCTTTGCCTTTGTCATGGTCTGGAAGGGGCGGCGCGATCACCCCAACAAGGCAGCGCTCTTGTGGTCCCTGGGCTGCGCCACGCTGGCCTTCTTTGGGGCGGGGATCTGGGGCTTTCTGCACACGCTGCACGGGGTCAACTACTATACCCACGGCACGCAGATCACCGCGGCCCATGGCCACCTCGCCTTTTACGGGGCTTATGTCTGCCTCAATATCGCGATCTTCACCTATGCTCTGCCGATCCTGCGGAACCGCGACCCCTACAATCAGGTGCTCAACATGGCCGCCTTCTGGCTGATGTCGGGCGGCATGGTGTTCATGACCTTCACGCTGACCTTTGCGGGCACGGTGCAGACCCACCTGCAACGGGTGATGGGCGAATATTACATGGATGTGCAGGACCAGATCGCCATCTTCTACTGGATGCGCTTCGGCGCGGGCGTGGTGGTGTTCCTTGGCGTGCTGCTGCTGATCTATGCCCTTGCCATGCCCCGGCGCGAAGTGATCTCGGCCAGCGCATCGGTCGCGGCGGAGTGAGCACCATGGACGGACATATCACCCTGCAAAACGGGGGGGCGGCAACCGCCCCCTTCTACCTCTCCCAAGGCGACGAATGCGCCCTCTTCGAGGCCGCCAGCCGCAATGACCTGCCGGTGCTGCTCAAGGGGCCGACGGGCTGTGGCAAGACCCGTTTCGTGGCGCACATGGCCGCGCGTCTTGGCCGCCCGCTCTATACCGTGGCCTGTCACGATGACCTCTCGGCGGCGGATCTCATTGGCCGTTACCTGCTCAAGGGCGGCGAAACCGTCTGGGTCGATGGCCCGCTCACCCGCGCCGTGCGCGAAGGGGCGATCTGTTATCTCGACGAGGTGGTCGAGGCGCGCAAGGATGTGACCGTGGTGCTGCATCCGCTGACCGATGACCGCCGCATCCTGCCCATTGACCGCACCGGCGAGGAACTGGAGGCCGCCCCCGGTTTCATGCTCGTGGCGTCCTACAATCCCGGTTATCAGAACATCCTGAAAACGCTGAAACCCTCCACCCGGCAACGCTTTGTCGCGATGGAATTCGACTTTCCCGCCCCCGATCTGGAAACCCGGATCGTGGCGCAGGAATCCGGTCTGGACGAGAGCCGCGCGCGCGCGCTCATACGCCTTGCCGGTAAACTCCGCGCCCTCAAGGGTCAGGATCTGGAAGAGGGGGTCTCGACCCGCCTCGTCATCTATGCCGCGACCCTCATCGCCACGGGGATGCCGATCGAGCGCGCCATCGAGGCCGCGATGATCCAACCCCTGACCGATGACGCGGACATCAAACGCGGGCTCCTCGATCTTGTCACGGCTGTCTTTGGGTGAGGCATGGCCATGACACGGATTGAAATCGAGCCATGGGAACCCGAAGAAACCGTCGGGAAACTGTGGCACGCTTTTGCCAGCCGCCTCGATGCACCCCTCGTGCATCACGGAGCCGCGGTTGACCTTTCCGAGGTCAGCGGGCGGCTGGCCGTCTTTTTCCGGGGCTTGGGCGGTGGGCATGCGGTGGACATCCGCGCCACGCCGCCCGAGGTCTCGCAGCACCGCCTGCGCTTTCTGCGCCGCTTGGGCACCGAGGCCGAGATCACGCCGCGCGCCAGCTTTGACGGCGAGGTGCTGCGCCTGCCCGAGACCCTTGCGCTCTTTCCTTCACGCGCGGCCAATGGCGTGCTCTACCTCTGGCTCACGGCGGCGGTGGCCCATGCGCCTGCCCAAGCGACCGACCCCGATCCGCTGCGCGCTGATCTGCTCAGCCTGCGCACCGCCCTGCACATGACCAAGGTCACGCTCACAGCCGCACCCGGTCTCTGCGAGCTTTACGCTGGCCTGGCCCATGTCACGCTTCAGTCGCGACCCCAGCACAGCCTCCCACAAGATGAGGGCGCGATCGAGGCTGTGATCCGTCACATGCTGGATGATCCCACGCCGCTCAGCCCCCGCGCCCAGACGCTCCTCGGCATCGTGCAATCGAATGATCTGCCCTGCCTTTCCGCCCCTCGCGGCTATCGCCCGTTCCGCCCGGTCCCGCTCTGGCCCGACCTGCGCGCGCTGGTGCTCTCCGCCCGCGACGAGGTCGAAAGCCGCGATACCGATGGCCCCCCCGAGGAAGACAGCAACAAGACCCACCGCGCCCGCCGCCGCAAGGCCGATCAGGCGGAACGCCGCGACAGTTTGATCTTGCATAAGTTCGAGGCCATTCTCAGTTGGGCCGAATTTCTCAACCTCAACCGCCGGGTTGACGATGACGATCCCGACAGCGCCAAGAAGGCCGCCGACGACCAAGAGGAAATTGGCTTGGGCCAGATTTCCAAGGCCCCCGCCACCCGCCTCAAGCTGCATCTCGATCTGGCCCCCGAGGATGTGGACCGCGAACGCCTTTCAGGCACGACCCTCTATCCCGAATGGGACACCCGCACCGGGGCCTATCTGCCCGATCATGTGCGTGTCCTGGACAGCGTGGCGCAGCCGGGCACGGCGCAGCCGACCTTTCGCACCGATCCGCAGGCCCGCCGCCGCATCCACCGTGTGCGTCAGCAATTCGAGGCGCTGCGACCGGGGCGTGTCTCGATCCCCGGACAGCTTGACGGCGACGAGTTGGACATCGAGGCCGCCGTGCGCGCCCGGATCGACATTCTCGCCAATGGCACAGGGACCAATCGCATCTGGCGGCAAACCCGCCCGCAGGCCCGCGATCTGGCCGTGTCCATCCTGCTGGATGTCAGCCGCTCGACCGAGAGCGCGGTAGGCGACCGCGCCGTGATCGACATCGAACGCGAGGCACTGGCCGCCCTCGCCTGGGGGCTGGACGCCTGCGGCGATACCTTCGCCATCAATGCCTTTTCGTCGCTCAAACGCGACCGCGTCTATATCCAGACCTGCAAAGGCTTTGACGATCCGATGGGACCGCTGGTCGAGGACCGCATCGGCGGGTTGCGTCCCGGCTTTTACACCCGGCTGGGGGCGGCGGTGCGCCACGCCTCTCGGGGGCTGGCGGCACAGGGCGGCAAACGCCGCCTGCTTCTGGTGATAACAGACGGTAAACCCAACGATCTCGATCATTACGAAGGCCGCCACGGCATCGAGGATACCGCCATGGCGGTCCGCGAGGCGCGCCGTGCCGGGCAATCGGTCTTTGGCATCACTGTCGACAAGCAGGCTAAGGCGTGGTTCGCGCGGATGTTCGGGCAGGGTAGTTTTCACGTCATCGCCCATCCCGAACGCCTGACCGAGGCGCTGCCGATGATCTACCGCGAACTGGTCGGCGCATGAGTGAGACAAGCGTTTTTGACGACCTGCCGGGGGATCTGATGATCTGGGTTCTGATCGTCAGCGAGTTGCTGGTGTTCGGCGCTGGGCTGGCAACCTTTCTGGCCGTGCGCCTCACCGATCCCGAGGGGTTTGCTCTGGCACAGGACATGCTGCACCGCACCGGGGCGGGGCTCAACACCGTGGTTCTGGTAACAAGCGGTGCTTTGGCGGCCCTCGCCCTGCATCTGCGCAAAGCGGCCCGGCGCGGGCCCGCGCGACTGGCGCTGGTCGCAGCGGCGGGCTTGGGCGTGGTCTTTCTGACCATCAAGGGCGCGGAATACGCGGCCAAGGCGAGCGCCGGCATCGGCTGGGACACGCACCCGTTCTTTACCTTTTATTACCTTCTCACCGGCTTTCACGCGGCGCATGTTCTGGCAGGCGTCGTTGTCCTCCTGCTCGTCGCATGGCAGGACACCCCCCGCAATATCGAGGCCGGTGCCGCCTTCTGGCACATGGTCGATCTGGTCTGGGTGCTGCTCTTTCCGGTTCTTTACCTTCTCCGGTGATGGCGATGCTCCGCGATCCTCTCTTGCGCGCGTGGGGCTGGCTGATCGGCCTCAGCCTTTGCTCAACCGGGGTCTCGCTCTGGCATTGGCCCGCCACCCTGACCCCGCTTGCCGGGGCGCTCATCCTGACCTTGGGCTGGCTCAAGGCGCGGGTCATCCTCGGGCGCTATCTCGGTCTTGAGGCGGCCCCATTCTGGCGACGCGGATTCGACATAGCCCTCGCGCTTTCCTGCCTGCTCTTGCTTGGGCTCTATCTGGTCGCAGGACTGCTCTGAAAACCTTACAAAATCGCCTGTAGGTTTGTAAGGTTTGTAAGGTTCAAACTTGGAAATGAACCGCCAAGGCCTCGGGCAGATCGAACTCTTCCAACACCCGCGCGCGCCCGTCCTCCGACATTTTCAGCGCCGTCTTGGTGACGATCCGATCCAGCTTTGCAGGGTCTTGCGACGGGACAAAAGGCGCGAAATACCACTTGAGAAAGGTGAAACAGATCACATCCTCCAACGCTTGCACCTCCGGGTCGCGTTTGATTCCCTCTTTGCGGATCATTTTCTGAGCGCGATCAACGTCTTGGCTGTCATAACCGGCGTCTTGCATGATCTCGCCCACGCGGGTTGCGTGATGCTTGGCAAGGGTCGTGCGCCACGTCAGATAGCCCGCGCGCCCTTCTGGAAAATCCTGTCTTTTCAATACCCAACGCTCGATATGCTGGCCCCGCGCGGCAATTTGCAAGGCCTCTGACGCGTTCGGGAACAACCGGTCACACTCCGCGCTCATTCGCTGCCCATAGAGCCACGCCGCCGGCTCTCCTTCGCGCAAATCCGGGTCATGCCGGTTGGCTGCATCAATCGCGGCAAAGGCAATTTCTATTTTTTTCACAATGCCTTACCCCATGCCTCTGCCGGATCTTGCTCGGCGTAATCGCGCAGGGCCTCGATGTCGTTGATCCGCGCATGTTCGCGCGTGATCGCCACGCCCACGGTTTTCAACTTTGCAAAGGCCCGGCTCAAACTCTCGGGTTTCATCCCAAGACGGCCCGCGATCAGGGCCTTGTCATAGGGCAGGGTGACAACACAGGCGCCGTCCTCACAAGTGCTTAATTTAACAAGGAAATCTGCCACTCTTTGCGCACCGGTCTGCGCCTTGATCTGTTCGACTTGCGCCACCAAATCATGCAGGTGCTGAAAGGTCGAAGCAATCACCGAGATTGCAATCTCAGGCTCATGCTGCAGCATGGAAACAAAGCTGCGCGCAGAAATTTGCAATAAAATACAATCTGTTACAGCCTCGGCGGATACCGGATAGGGGCGCGCGCGAAAGGCGACCGCTTCGCCAAAACTATGGCCACGGGCAAACACATTGACCACCGCCTCATTGCCATTCGGGGCCACCCGATAGAGCTTGACCCATCCCTCAAGCACCACGTGAATGACCTGTGCCGCCTCGCCTTGCAGAAAAACGGTCTCGCCCCGCGCGAAACTGCGCAACGAGGAATCTGCCAAAAGCTTGTCCACGACCGGCTCTGGCATAGACCGCAAGAGTATGGATTCTCTTGCAATATCAAAACTTTCGGCGCGCTTCATGGTTTACCCTGACCTGTTGGCTCGTGGATTGATTGGTCCATTGCACGCCCCCAAATCTCAGGCTTCAGAGGGACGGATTCGGCAGTCTTGAAACCATAGTGCTGGATAAATACTCACTCCTCCAACCGTATCAGGGGCTAAATTGAGGCGTCAAGCGGCGTGAATCGTCAAAATACCGCGCTGTATGTGGGCGTGGTGCGAAACGTCAGAGGTCGACTGCATCTGTTTGGTCAGAGCTTTGGAAATCCCGGGGCCGGGATTGCCTTTCTCTGCGGACTGGCCTTTAGTCCCCTACAATCGTCGAATGGCGACAGGGTTCATGGAATGGATGAGAGGGAGCAGGACATGGCGCGAACGGTCATTATCGAAAAGGCAGGCGGGGCTGAGGAGTTGAAGCTGGTCGATATCCCGGTGGGAGAGCCGGGACCGGGTGAAATCCGCATCCGGCACATGGCCTGTGGGTTGAATTTTATTGATGTTTATCAACGCACTGGCCTCTATCCGCTCGCCTATCCACATGCCTTGGGAATGGAGGCGGCAGGGATTGTCGAGGCGGTGGGTGAGGGCGTTACCCATCTCAAACCCGGCGACCGCGCCGCCTATGCTGCAACCCCGCCGGGCGCCTATGCCGAGGCGCGGGTTATGCCCGCGTCGCAGGTTTGTCCGCTGCCCGATGGCATTTCGTTTGAAGATGCAGCCTCGATCATGTTGCAGGGGATGACGGTGGAGTATCTCTTTCACCGGGTCTGGCCGCTTGAGGCGGGCCAAACAGTGCTGTTCCATGCCGCCGCCGGGGGTGTCGGGCTCTTGGCCTGCCAATGGGCACGCTCGGAAGGCATCCGCTTGATCGGAACCGCCGGCACGGACGAAAAATGCCGCCTTGCGATGGAAAATGGTGCGTCGGCCTGCATCAATTACCGCGATGCTGATTTTGTGTCTGAAGTCAAAGCGTTGACAGAGGGCAAGGGCGTGGATGTGGTGATGGACGGGGTGGGTAAGGACACGTTCGAGCGCTCGCTTGATTGCCTCAAGCCATTGGGCATGATGATGTCCTTCGGCAATGCCTCTGGCCCGGTCGAGCCGGTGAGCCTGCTCACGCTGGCGGCCAAGGGGTCGCTCAAGCTGACGCGCACGACGCTCTTCACCTTTCTTGCCGATCATGCCCGCTGTCAGGACATGGCGCGGCATCTCTTCGACAAGGTCGAGAGTGGCGCGGTCAAGGTCAATATCGGCCAGCGGTTCCCGCTTGATCAGGTCGCGGAGGCGCATCGTGCGTTGGAGGGGCGGCAGACCACGGGTTCGACCATCCTGACACTCTGATCCTCGATAAGCCCCTCGCCTAGCCGTGATCTGCGCATGGCTTGACGCATGCGCGGCAGAGGCCTAGCGTCTGGCCGCAACAACAACGGCCCGGAAACCGGGCGATACTCAGGGAGTGTAACATGAGAAAGCTGTTGGGAACTGTCCTGACCAGTGCAGCCTTTGCGCTGGTTGGTACCGCGGGGTCTGCCGAGACCTTGCGTATTTTGACCTGGGGCGGCTATGCGCCCGAGTCGGTGGTCGCGGCCTTCAAGGCCGAGACAGGTATCGACGTGGAAGTGACCCTGTCCAACAACGAGGACATGATTTCCAAACTGCGCGCGACCGGCGGCGCAGGTTTTGACCTGGCACAGCCGAGCCAGGACCGTATCCTTGGCCCGCAGCAGGAATTCGGCATCTACAAGCCGCTCGACCTGAGCCAGATCGACAAAGAGCAATTCATCGGCGATCTCTATGATGCCTCCGTGGCCGCAACCACGGTTGATGGCGCGGCCTATGGCGTGGCGCATATCTGGGGCGTGTCGGGCTTTGCCGTGGATCGCTCTGTTGCGGGCGATATCAAGACCTATGCCGATCTCTGCTCGGCGGACTATGCAGGCAAGATTTCAATGCGGACCAAGCGGATTGCCCTTCTCGGCTTTGCCTTTGCTGCTGGCGAGGATCCGTTCGCGGCCTATTCCGATCCCGCGAAATACGAGGAAATCATCACCGCTGCCGCCGACGCGATGGGCGAATGCAAGGCCAATGTGAAGGCCTATTGGAGCGGTGCCGACGATTTGTTGGCGATGATGCGCTCGGGCGAGGTTGTGGCGGCAGAGGCGTGGGATGCCACCGGGTTCAAGCTGAATGCAGAGGATTCCAAGTGGAATTTCGTGGCGCCCTCGACCGGTGCCTTGGGCTGGATCGACACTTTCGCCCTTCCCGCAAAGGGCGAGAATGATGCGGCGGCCTATCAGTGGATCAACTTTGTGATGCGTCCCGATATTGCGGCGCAGATTGTCAATCAGGCTGGGTCGTTCTCTGCCTCCAAAGGCTCTGACGAGATGGTCGATCCGGCGTTGCGCGCCGCCTATCAAGAGGCGTTCCCGCCCGAGGTGATTTCCAACATCAAGTGGTTCCCGCCGATCCCCGCAGGCCTTGAGGACATCGAAGGCCGTCTGCTGGATCAGATCGCCGCACAATAACCACCAGTCGACGCGGCGGGCCAACCGCCGCGTCGACCCCGAAAGGTCAAAAGACGTGGACAGCTTAGCCGCCGATCTCGAATGCCGAAACCTGATCAAGCGGTTCGGCGCTTTCACCGCTGTGGACGATGTGTCCTTTGCAATTCCCAAGGGATCGTTTTTCTCCATCCTCGGCCCGTCCGGCTGTGGTAAAACCACCTTGCTGCGGATGATGGCCGGATTTGCGCGTCCGGATTCCGGCGATATCCTGATCAAGGGCGGGTCGGTTCTGGATACACCGCCCAATCGGCGGCCCGTGAACCTTGTGTTTCAGCATCTGGCGCTCTTTCCCATGATGACCGTGGCCGAGAATATCGCCTATGGCCTGCGCCGTCGTGGCACGCCGCGCCCCGAGATCGCTCGCGCGGTGGCAGACGTGCTGGAAAGGGTGGGCCTCGCGGATGCCGGACCCAAGCGGATCGACCAGCTCTCGGGCGGACAAAAGCAGCGGATCGCGATTGCGCGGGCCATGGTTCTGGACCCGGCGGTTTTGCTGCTGGATGAACCCTTGGGCGCGCTTGATCTCAAGCTGCGCGAACACATGAAGATCGAACTCAAGCAGTTGCAGCATGAGTTTGGCACGACCTTCGTCTATATTACCCATGACCAATCCGAGGCGATGATGATGTCGGACCGGGTGGCGGTGATGAACGCCGGGCGCTTCGAACAGGTTGGCACGCCGGAGGAGTTGTATTTCCACCCTCAAACCGCCTTTGTCGCGGGCTTCGTGGGGGATGCCAACAAACTGCGCGCCAAGGTGATCGCGGCGGATGGCACGGGGTGCAAGCTGGCCACCGATCAGGGTCTGACCCTGACCGCTGCCAACCCACGGTCGGGCGCGGCCGAGTTGGGCGGCCTTTTCGACATCTTCATTCGTCCCGAATCCATCGCGGTGGGCGTAGCTGCGCAGGACAGCACCAATCGGCTGGAGGCGGTGATCGAGGACGTGCTGTTTAACGGCGCGCAGAGCCGGATTTTGGCACGCTTGCCGGGGGGCGACGTGATCGAGGCACTCTTGCCGCAATCAGGCGAAGCCGAACCGTTGCGGCGCGGGGCCTCTGTCGCGCTCGGGCTTGGCCCGGCGGCGGTCGTGTCCTTTGCGGCGGCGGGGGCGTGATGCGCGAGGGCAAGCTGGTCTTCTGGTTGCTCTTCGCGCCCTTTGCGGCGTGGATCGCGCTCTTGATCGTGATTCCGCATATCGACATGCTGATCCTGTCGCTGCGGGAAAAGGTGGCCCCGCGTGTCTATGAAACCGGCTTTCGCAACTATGCGGATTTCGCGGCAACATGGGTCTATCCTTGGACGCTGCTCCGCACGGTGGCCTTTTCGATCATCGCCACGGTTTTGACATTCCTCATCGGGTTCCCTGTGGCCTATTACATCGCCAAGATTGCGCAGGGTCGCACCAAGGCTGCGCTCTTCATGCTGTGCCTTTTGCCGTTCTGGGTGTCCGAGATCGTGCGGGTATTTGGCTGGATGCTGCTATTGCGGGAAACCGGACTGATTTCCAACGCCTTGCAGGGGATGGGGATCATCTCGGCGCCGGTCGAGTTTCTCTATAATGATGCGGCAATTCTGATCGGCCTCGTCTATACTTCGATGCTCTTCATGATCGTGCCGCTGATTTCCACCATCGACGGGATGGATGATGCGCTGGTCGAGGCAGGCTATGATCTGGGCGGCAACGGCTGGACTGTGATGACACGGATCGTCATCCCCTATGCCATGCCGGGGATCATCGCAGGCTCTATCGTGGTGTTCATGCTGGCGCTGGGCAATTATCTCACGCCGACCCTCTTGGGGGGCAAGAGCGGGCAGTGGTTCACCGCGCAGATCTATTCGCAGTTCATCACCCGCTTCAATTGGGAGTTGGGATCGGCTTTTGGCTTTATCCTTCTGGCCACGTCGAGCGCGCTTGTCTGGCTCTTGCTGCGCCTTTCGGGCCAGTCGCTTTCGAATACGCTGGGGCGCTAGGATGCTGGCCTCTCTCCCTCGTTCGCCACTCTTGCGCTTTGCTTACGCGGCCTATGTTGCGCTTTTCTTTGTCTATATGGCGCTGCCCTTGGCGGTGGTGGCGGTCTTTGCCTTCAACGACAGCCAGTTTCCCGGCCTGCCATGGGAAGGTTTCACGCTGGATTGGTTCATCGGGGCAGAGCAACCCCGCCTCGGTCTGATCAACGACCGGAGGATCGTCGCGGGGTTTTTCAACTCGGCCTTTGTTGCGTTTTGGGTCACGGCCCTGTCGCTGACCGTTGCAACCACAACTGCCTTTCTCTTTGATCGCCATGATTTCCGGTTCAAGGAGTTCGCCTATATCATGATGCTGGCACCGTTGGTCATTCCGGGGGTGATCCTTGGTATCTCCATCCTCGTGTTTTCGTCCACGCTGGCGGAGGCGGTAAATACCGTGACTGGTTACGAGATTTCGGCCCTGCGACCGGGGCTCTTTCTGGTGATTCTCGGGCAGTTTTCCTTCATCACCACTATTGCGACCCTTGTCATCGCCGCGCGTCTGCGCCGCTTTGACCGCACGCTGGAAGAGGCGGCGCTCAACCTCGGAGCAACGCCAGCTGTGGTCTTTATGACCATTACCCTGCCATGGCTGCGGCCTGCGCTCTTTGGTGCGGGGATCGTGGCCTTTTTGATTTCGTTTGAGAATTTCAACACTACGCTGATCCTCAACGGGTCGAATGCACCGCTGACGGTGACGATGTTCGACCGTATGCGCGAAGGCTCGACCCCGGTGCTCAACGCTGTGTCGGTGACGCTAATGGTGGGATCGGGCCTGTTGGGCCTGTTGGGTATTCTCGTCCAAGGGCGCGGGCAAAAGCCCTAATAGCCCGATGCCGCGGCGCGGCATTATTTTCTGCAACCGCAAATAAAATGGGCGGTGCGCCTGAGAACTGCTCAAAAAGCGGCAATCTTGGCCCTTGATGCGTCGTGGTGCGAGCTCTGGCTAGAGCAAATTGCGCCAGTTCTGTTTGCTGCCACCTGTCTGAAACGGCTCAGACCCCACACAGAGAGGCCTTGGTCCCGCGAGACCGCGCCCCGCTGTGGAGAGGTTAAAACAATATGCTGCGGCGCAAAATGACGGTGGGGGATCCGAAATTGAACAACGCCACGACGCGCGCAGCCCGGACATGGGAGTTCCGAACGAAATGACGAAAAGAACATTTATGGCGAGCCTCGTTGCAACCACCGTTCTGGCGACGGCTCCGGCGCTGGCTCAGGATTGCCCCGTCAAGGTGGGCGTGCTGCATTCGCTCTCGGGAACGATGGCAATCTCGGAAACCACGCTCAAGGACACGGTCCTGATGCTGGTCGAACAACAAAACGCCAAGGGCGGGCTGCTGGGTTGTCCGATCGAGGCGGTCGTGGTCGATCCGGCCTCGGACTGGCCGCTCTTTGCGGAAAAGGCGCGCGAATTGCTGACCGTGAACGAGGTCGATGTGATTTTCGGCTCCTGGACCAGCGTCAGCCGCAAATCCGCCCTGCCGGTGCTCGAGGAACTGAACGGTCTCATGTTCTATCCGGTGCAGTACGAGGGCGAAGAATCCTCGCGCAACGTGTTCTACACCGGCGCTGCACCCAATCAACAGGCGATCCCGGCAGTGGATTACTTCCTCGAAGAACTGGGCGTCGAGAGCTTTGCGCTGTTGGGAACGGACTATGTCTATCCCCGCACCACCAACAACATCCTTGACGCCTATCTGAAATCCAAGGGCGTCGCGGCCGAGGACATCTTTGTCAACTACACCCCCTTCGGTCATTCCGACTGGGCGACCATCGTGGCGGATGTCGTGGCCTTGGGCGCGGGCGGCAAGAAGGTGGGCGTTATTTCCACCATCAATGGTGATGCGAACATCGGCTTTTACAAGGAACTGGCCGCCGCCGGTGTCAGCGCCGATGACATCCCCGTTGTCGCCTTTTCGGTCGGCGAAGAAGAGCTGTCAGGGCTTGATACAACCGAACTCGTGGGGCACCTTGCGGCGTGGAACTATTTCCAGTCCGCCGATACCGAGATCAACGCCGAATTCGTCAAGGCGTGGAAGGCCTATGCCGGTGAAAACCGCGTAACCAACGACCCGATGGAGGCGCATTACATCGGTTTCAACATGTGGGTGAACGCGGTCACGCAGGCGGGCACCACCGATGTGGATGCCGTGCGCACAGCCATGTGGGGGCAGGAATTCCCCAACCTCACCGGTGGCACGGCTGTCATGCTGCCGAACCACCACCTGACCAAGCCGGTGCTGATTGGCGAGATTCGGGCCGATGGGCAGTTCGACATCATCAGCCAGACCGAGGAAGTGCCGGGTGACGCCTGGACCGATTATCTGCCCGAGAGCGCGCCGCTCACGAGCGATTGGAAGGATCTGGGCTGCGGTATGTACAATACCGAAACCAAGACCTGCGTGCAGATGACCTCGAACTACTGACGCGGACCGGGCGCGCGGCGCTGATGCCGCCGCGCGCCTCTTCTCCCGAGCAAGGCCTTCATCCAGATGCGTTCGATTCCCTCCCTCGCCCGGCTTGTGGCGACAGTGCTTGCCCTTGGCCTCTTGTCCGTGTTGCGGCCCGTCGTGGCACTGGCGCAGGACGGGTTGCAACCGATCTTGCAAGAGTATCAGGCCGAGATCGCCAAACCGTCGCGCAGCACCGTTGAGAAGGTATTGAGCGGGTTGATGGCCGCCGACCGCCCCGGCACCGCCGAATTCCTGCTGCGCTGGCAGGATCGTGGGGTTTATGCGCGACCCACCGATGGTCTGTTTTTCTACGCCGAAGAGATCGGCGATGCGCTGCGATTGATCGACATCGACAGCGGCGCGGCCGTGGCCGAGGTCAGCAGCCGCGAGGTGAGCCAGATACGACCTAATTCTGGGGTGCGGGCAGTGATCGCTGCGGCCCTGGTGCCTTTCGAATTGAACGCGCCCGATCCAGCGCGGAGGGAGGCGGCGCTGGATGCAATCGCCCGTAGCGGTGATGCCAGCCAGATCGACCCGCTCAGCCGGTCCATCGAGACCGAGACCGATCCCGCGCTGAAACAGCGCAAGGAGCGGCTCTTGACCCTCTTGACCGCGCAATTTGCATCGGCGTTGCCCTATCGTCTTGCGGCAATCGAAGGCTTGGCGGGGGATACCAGCATCGAGGCGCGCAGCGTGCTCAACCAGTTGACGGCGCGGGTGCCGGGAGTGGGCACCGCGCTGCCAACCGGGGCCAACATTGCGAACGTGCTCGAGGTTGGCACAGATATTTCCGAGGTCGAGGCCTATGACAGGCTGGTATCTGCCAATCTTGCACCGCCACGTCAGAGTGCCACGGATCGCCGTGATGTGCTGGCACAGCATATCGTCGATGGTGCGGTGGGCGGCGTGCCCCTGCATCTGCTCAGTACGGATGCCGCCCGCGCCCGTGCCTATGAGGCGCTGGAGGCCGCAGGCACCGTGCCCCCACGCGCCGCCGAGGATGAGGTGGCGCGCGCAGTGGCAGCGCATGTGTTCTACGAGGCCTATGCCGAGCCCAACCCCGAAGTGACGACCGCCGCAGAGGAGGCCCTGTCCGCCACGTCGCGCGCGCTAGGTCTTTATCAGACGCTCGATCTGGTGCTGGATGGGCTGTCGCTCGCGTCGATCTTTTTCCTCGCGGCCATCGGTCTTGCCATCACCTTTGGCGTCATGGGTGTCATCAACATGGCACATGGCGAGTTCATCATGATGGGCGCCTACACCGGCTATGTGGTGCAGCTTTTCATTCCCGATTACACCGTCAGCCTGATTGTCGCCCTACCGCTCGCCTTTGTCGTGACATTCGGTGCGGGCGTGGCGATGGAGAGGCTGGTGATCCGGCATCTCTATACCCGGCCTCTGGAAACGCTGCTTGCGACCTTTGGCATCTCGATTGCCTTGCAACAGCTGGCCAAGAACATCTTTGGCACGCAGGCGCGCCCGCTGACCGCGCCCGATTGGTTGAGCGGTGCGCTAACGCTGAATGACATCGTGAGCATCAGCAATATTCGCGTGGCGATCTTCGTCCTTGCTCTCATCTTTCTCGCGCTGCTGCTCTTCATCCTCAAGCGCACAAGGCTGGGGCTTGAGGTGCGGGCGGTCACGCAGAATCCCGGTATGGCGGCCAGCATGGGCATCGACCCGGACCGCATCAACATGCTCACCTTCGGTCTTGGCTCGGGCATCGCGGGGATCGCGGGCGTGGCGATTGGTCTCTACGCACAGGTCACATCCGAGATGGGGGCCAATTACATCGTCCAGAGTTTCATGACCGTTGTCGTGGGCGGTGTCGGCAATGTCTGGGGCACACTGGCGGGGGCCTCGCTGATCGGCTTTCTGCAAAAGGGAATCGAGTGGTTCAACCCCTCGAACACGCTGGCAGCGCAGACCTATATGATCCTCTTCATCATCCTTTTCATCCAATTCCGGCCCAAGGGCATCGTCGCCCTCAAGGGTCGCGCGGCGGGGGACTAAGCCATGAACACACCCGAGATTGCCCCACGCAGGCGGTTTCTGGCGGAAAACCCGTCGGTCCTGTGGTTCCTAGGCTGTCTCGCGCTCTTTACCTTGGGCGTGACAGTGTTGTCCGAGGGGTTCGGTCTAGCCCTGATTTCCACGTCAATGGTCAAGATCCTCGGCATGACCCTCTGCCTCTGTCTCATCGCCGTGGCGATGGATGTGGTCTGGGGCTATTGCGGAATCCTCAGTCTCGGACATTTCGCATTTTTCGGACTTGGCGGCTATGCCATCGGCATGTGGCTGATGTATGCGCGCACCCAAGGGATCGTGGTGGAGTCCCTCTCGGCAACGCCCATTCCACCGACTGATATCGAGATCGAGAATGCCATCGCCAGCCAGATTTTCGGCGTGGTGGGCAGTAACGAGCTGCCCTGGCTCTGGGGGTTTGCCCATAGTCTTACGCTGCAGCTGATGATGGTGGTTCTGGTGCCGGGCCTTTTGGCGCTGGTCTTTGGCTGGCTGGCTTTCCGCAGCCGTGTCACGGGTGTCTACCTGTCCATTCTCACGCAGGCGATGACGCTGGCGCTGTCGCTCTATCTCTTTCAGAACGACACTGGATTGCGCGGCAACAACGGTCTCTCTGGATTGCAGAACATCCCCGGCCTTGACCATGTGCCCCAATCCTCCCTGTCGCTGTGGTTCTTCTGGGCCTCAGCTCTGGCGCTGGGGCTGGGTTATCTGGTGTTTGCCTGGCTCGTGTCGGGCAAGTTCGGCTCGGTCATCCGCGCCATTCGCGACAATGAGGCGCGGGTGCGGTTTCTGGGCTATGACGTCGAAAGCTACAAGCTGATGATCTTTACCCTGACCGCGGTTGTTTCGGCCATTGCGGGTGCGCTCTATTACCCGCAGGCGGGCATAATTAACCCGGCAGAGATTGCGCCGATTGCCTCGATCTACCTTGCGGTCTGGGTGGCCATCGGCGGGCGCGGGCGGCTCTATGGGGCCGTGATTGGTGCGGCGGTCGTTAGCCTTGCGTCTAGCTGGTTCACTGGTGGCGGTGCGCCCAATATCGACCTTGGGTTCTACACGCTCAATTGGACGGATTGGTGGCTCGTGCTCTTGGGCCTCGGCTTTGTCGCGGTCACGCTGTTTTTCCCGCGTGGCATCGGGGGGCTTTTTGACATGATCGTGAGAAAACCATGACCACGCTTCTCGAAGTCTCGGGCGTCTCTGTCACCTTCGATGGGTTCCGCGCGATCAACAACCTGTCCATTCAAGTGGCAGAGCCAGAGTTGCGTGCTGTGATCGGGCCGAACGGGGCGGGCAAGACGACCTTTATGGACATCGTCACCGGCAAGACGCGGCCTGATGAGGGCCGGGTGATCTGGGGCGAAAAGAACGTCTCGCTCTTGGGCCTGAGCGAGAGCCAGATTGCACGCGCAGGCATTGGCCGCAAGTTTCAGAAACCGACGGTCTTTGAGGCGCAGACCGTGCGCGAGAACCTAGCGATGGCGCTCAAGGCCAGGCGCGGGCCATTCGATGTGCTGTTCTATCGCCATTCCAAGACCGCAACCGCCCGGATTGCCGAACTGGCCGAGGAAATCGGCCTCTCCGATGCGCTGGCGCGTCGCGCCGGAGAGCTGAGCCATGGGCAAAAACAATGGCTGGAAATTGGCATGCTCTTGGCACAGGACCCGCGCCTGCTGCTGGTGGACGAACCCGCCGCCGGGATGACCCCCGCAGAGCGCGAACATACGACCGATATTCTCAAACGCGCGGCCCAGACCCGCGCTGTGGTGGTGATCGAGCATGACATGGAGTTCATCCGCCGCCTTGGGTGCAAGGTGACGGTGCTGCACGAAGGCTCGGTTCTGGCCGAAGGCAGTCTGGATCACGTGACCCAAAACCAACAGGTGATTGATGTCTATCTGGGGAGATGAGCGATGCTGAGCGTCGAGAACCTCACGCTGCATTATGGCGCGTCGCAAATCCTGCATGGGGTCAGCCTGACCGCGCGTCCCGGTGCGGTGACGGCGGTCATGGGTACCAACGGGGTGGGCAAGACCAGCCTCCTCAAGGCTATCGCCGGGCGGCATCCCTACTCGGGGGGTAAGATTTCCCTGGATGGGGTTGCGTTGGACCATCTCAGCGCGGCGCAGGCGGCGCGTGCGGGCATCGGCTATGTGCCACAGGGGCGCGAGGTGTTTCCGCTCCTGACCGTGACCGAGAATCTCGAAACCGGCTTTGCCTGTCTGCCAAAGCCAGAGCATCGGATTCCGCCACGGATTTATGATCTCTTTCCGGTGCTGGAACAGATGAAGGACCGGCGCGGCGGTGATCTGTCGGGCGGGCAGCAGCAGCAACTGGCCATCGCCCGCGCGCTGATTGCGCGGCCCCGGGTGCTGTTGCTGGATGAACCGACCGAGGGCATCCAGCCCAATATCATCAAGCAGATTGGCGAGGTGATCGGCCTTTTGCGCGACGAAGGGGAAATCGCCATCGTTCTGGTGGAGCAGTATTTCGATTTCGCCTATGGGTTGGCGGATGATCTGGTGGTCTTGAACCGGGGCGAGGTGCGGTTGTCCGAACCTGCGGCAACGGTGGAGCGCGCGCGGCTCTTGCGTGAGGTGTCTATTTAGTGGGCGGTATGCGTTAAGATTAGGCATTGGCGGGCGGCGCGTGGGTCTCAGGCTGGATTGGTGCGCGCGGACACTGGCAGGCCGTGACGCAACGAGTAGCCTCTGTGCTGTCGCAACCCGGAATCTGCCATGACCGCCTGTCCTGCCCCCTTGCATCAGCGTAGCCACGGCGCAGCCCATGTTGGCCTCTTGCCCGGCCCTGCGGGGACGCGGCTTGACCGGTTGCATCAGGAGGGATCGGCCAAGGCCTTTATCCATTCCGGCGCATCTGGCCCCGAGGTGGTCTTTCTCAACACATCCGGAGGGCTGGCAGGTGGTGATACACTGGCCTATCGCCTTGATCTGGCGACGGGATGTCAGGCGACCGCAACTACGCAAACAGCCGAGCGCGCGTATTGCAGCACGTGCGGGCCTGCGCATGTCACTGTCCGGCATGTGGTCGGGGCGGGCGCGCATCTCGATTGGTTGCCGCAGGAAACCATCCTCTATGACAGCAGCGACCTGCATCGCGAGACTACTATAGATCTGGCCGAGGATGCCTCTTGCCTGATGCTTGAAGCCGTCGTTCTGGGCCGTGCGGCCATGGGCGAAACCTTGGAAGACGTCACCCTGCGCGATACCCGCCGGATCATGCGTGCGGGCCGCCCTGTGCTGATAGAGCCGTTGCATCTGGTCACTGATGGATTGACCGCAGGTGCTGCTGTTTTGGGCGGGGCGCGGGCCTTTGCCACGCTTGCTCTGGTGGCGCCCGGGGCTGTGGATGCGGTCGGGCGCGCTCGGGCGGAGTTGACCGAAGAGGGCGTGACAGGCGGGGCCTCAGGTTTTGACGGCAAGTTGGTGATCCGCCTCATGGCGGGTGATGGGTGGCCGCTCAAGCGCCAGATCATGCGCCTTTTGCGCGCTCTGCGCTCTGGCCCATTGCCCCGCGTTTGGCAGATTTAGGAGAGACACGCGATGAACCTAACCCCCCGCGAAAAGGACAAGCTATTGATTTCGCTGGCCGCGATGGTCGCGCGCGGCAGGCTTGCGCGCGGGGTCAAGCTCAACCACCCCGAGGCGGTGGCACTGATCACCGACTTCGTGGTCGAGGGCGCGCGCGACGGGCGCTCGGTTGCCGATCTGATGGAGGCGGGCGCGCATGTGATTACGTCTGATCAATGCATGGAAGGCATTCCGCAAATGATCCATGCCGTGCAGGTCGAAGCGACTTTTCCCGATGGCACCAAACTTGTCACCGTTCACAATCCCATTCGCTGAAAGGACCTGATGATGCGCTATCCCGTTGCCTTTTTTTTGCTCACCCCCACGCTGGCGCTGGCCCATTCCGGCCCTCATCTGCATCCGCATGGGATTGACGCGCTGTGGGTGGCTGTCGTCGGGATCATCGCGGCGGCAGGGGGCTATGTCCTGGCCAAGGTGCGGAAATGATCCCCGGCGAGGTGCTGTGCGCCGAGGGCGAGATCACCCTTAACGCGGGCGCGCCCGTGACGGTGCTGATGGTCGCCAATACCGGCGACAGGCCCGTTCAGGTGGGTAGCCATTATCACTTTGCCGAGGCCAATAGCGGGCTTTCGTTCGACCGAACTGCGGCCCGCGGGCAGCGCCTAGATATTCCTGCCGGCACCGCCGTGCGGTTCGAGCCGGGCCAAAGCCGCGAGGTGCGGCTCATCCCCTATGGCGGTACGCGGCAAGTGTTCGGCTTTAACCAACAGGTGATGGGAGATCTCTGAATGCCCCATGCGATCCCCCGCTCCGCCTATGCCGCCATGTATGGCCCCACCACCGGCGACCGGCTGCGGCTTGGCGATACCGACCTCATCATCGAGGTAGAGCGCGATCTGACCACTTATGGCGAAGAGGTTAAATTCGGCGGTGGCAAGGTGATCCGCGACGGCATGGGGCAGAGCCAGACCACGCGTGCGGGTGGGTCCATGGACACCGTCATCACCAATGCGCTGATCGTCGATCATCAGGGGATCACCAAGGCCGATGTCGGTCTGCGCGACGGCCTCATTGCCGCCATCGGCAAGGCGGGCAATCCCGATACGCAATCGGGCGTCGATATCGTCATCGGACCGGGAACCGAGATCATCGCCGGAGAGGGCCGCATTCTCACCCCCGGCGGGTTCGACGCGCATATCCACTTCATCTGTCCTCAGCAGATCGAGGATGCGCTGCATTCCGGCATCACCACGATGCTCGGCGGCGGCACCGGCCCCGCCCATGGCACGCTCGCCACCACTTGCACACCGGGAGCGTGGCATATCGGGCGGATGCTGCAAGCGCTCGACGCCTTTCCGATGAATTTCGGCCTCTCCTCCAAGGGCAACGCGAGCCAACCCGAAGCACTGGTCGAGATGGTCCGCGCGGGGGCCTGCGCGATGAAGTTGCACGAGGATTGGGGCACCACGCCCGGCGCGATTGATTGCTGCCTGAGCGTCGCAGACGACATGGACGTGCAGGTGATGATCCACACCGACACGCTCAATGAAAGCGGCTTTGTGGAGAATACGCTTGCCGCCATCAAGGGCCGCACGATCCATGCCTTTCACACCGAGGGCGCGGGCGGCGGCCATGCGCCCGACATCATGAAGGTGGTGGGCTATGATCATATCCTGCCGTCGTCGACCAACCCCACCATGCCCTATACCGTCAACACGATCGAAGAACATCTCGACATGCTGATGGTCTGCCACCACCTCGACAAGGCGATCCCCGAGGATGTGGCCTTTGCCGAGAGCCGTATCCGCCGCGAAACCATCGCGGCCGAGGACATTCTGCACGACATGGGCGCGTTTTCTGTCATGGCCTCGGACAGTCAGGCCATGGGGCGCGTGGGCGAGGTGATCATCCGCACCTGGCAGACGGCCTCGAAAATGCGCAAACAGCGCGGGAGGTTGGCAGAAGAGACGGGCGACAACGACAATGTGCGGGTGAAACGCTATATCGCGAAATACACCATCAACCCCGCCATCGTCCACGGGATGAGCGCCCATATCGGAAGCGTCACGCCCGGCAAACGCGCCGATCTGGTGCTGTGGGACCCGGCGTTCTTTGGGGCCAAGCCGGAAATGGTGCTGATGGGCGGCTCTATCGTGCTGGCGCAGATGGGGGATCCCAATGCGTCCATTCCCACGCCGCAACCCGTCTATTCGCGGCCGATGTTCGGGGCCTATGGGCGTGCGGTCGAACGCTCTGCCGTGCTCTTTGTCAGCGCAGCGGCGCAGGCGGACGGGATTGGCGCCACGCTCGGGCTGGCCAAGGAGACCGTGGCCGTTGCCAATACCCGCAAGATCACCAAGCGCGACATGATCCACAACAACCTCACGCCTGAGGTCGAGGTGCATCCCGAAACCTACGAAGTGCGCGCCAACGGTGAATTGCTCACCTGCGAACCGGCCTCGGAGTTGCCCCTCGCTCAGCGCTATTTCATGTTCTGAAGGCCCATCCATGACCGATCTGCCCGTAACCCGCCGCCTGCTGCATCACGCGCCCGACTGCATCGCAGATACCGTCGTGCTCGATTATGACGCGCGGCTGATGCGGCGCAAACGACTGGTGGGGCGCGGCGGCCTCGCGTTTCTGGTCGATCTGGCGGAGGTGACGAACCTGGACGATCACTGGGGCTTTGTGCTGGAGGATGGGCGCGCGGTGGGCGTCGAGGCGGCCCCCGAGGATCTGATCGAGGTGCGCGGAGATCTGGCGCGGCTGGCCTGGCATATCGGCAACCGGCACACGCCCTGTCAGATCGGTGCGGGTCACCTGACGATCCGGCGCGACCATGTGATCGAGGCGATGCTGGCGCATCTGGGCGCGGATCTGACCCCCGTCACCGGTCCGTTCCGCCCCGAAGGTGGGGCCTATGGCAAGGGGCGCACCATGGGGCATGATCATGGGGGGCATGATCACGGTCACACACATAGCCACGCCTGATGCTCACCCTTTCCCATCTCACCCTTGTGCACTGGCTCTCGCCCGCCTTTCCGACCGGGGCTTTTGCTTATTCCCACGGGCTAGAGGCCGAGATTGCATCGGGTGTGGTGCATGATGCCGCCAGTCTTGAGACTTGGCTCGGGAATATCCTGCGCTTTGGCGCGGGCTGGCAGGATGCGGTGCTGCTGGCGCAAGCGCTCGAGGGAGAGTGCGACGCGCTCGACGATCTTGCCCGTGCGCTGCAACCCTGCGCGGAACGCTTGCGGGAAAGTCTGGAACAGGGGGCCGCTTTGGCGCGGTGCGTGGCAGGGATGACAGGCCATCATTTGCCCGCGCGCCTCTTGCCCGTATCGGTAGGAGCGGCGGCCGCCGAGTTGGGATTGCCCAAAAAGGATGTGATCGCGCTCTATCTGCAGGGCTTTGCCGGCAACCTCGTGACCATCGGCATTCGGCATGTGCCTCTGGGTCAGACCGAGGGGCAGGCGGTTCTGGCGCGGCTTTTGCCCTCTATTCATACGCTGGCAGAGCGTGCCGCTTGCGCCACACTGGACGACATCGGCACCTGCACGCTGGCGGGCGATCTGGCGGCGCTGCGCCACGAAACCATGGACGTAAGGATATTCCGCACATGACAGCCAAAAGCATGAACGGCCCGCTACGTGTGGGCATCGGCGGCCCGGTGGGCGCGGGCAAGACGACGCTGACCGAAATGCTGGCCCGCGCACTGGCGCAGCACTGTTCGATGGCGGTTATCACCAATGACATCTACACCCGCGAGGATGCCGACTATCTCATGCGGGCACAGGTGCTGCCCGCCGATCGCATCCGGGGCGTGGAAACCGGCGGCTGCCCGCATACGGCCATCCGCGAGGATGCCTCGATCAATCTGGCGGCGGTGGATGACCTGTCGGCCGCCTTTCCTGATCTTGATCTGATCCTGATCGAGTCGGGCGGGGACAACCTTGCTGCCACGTTCAGCCCCGAACTGGCGGATATCACCCTCTATGTCATCGACACCGCCGCCGGTCAGGACATTCCGCGCAAGCGTGGACCGGGAGTGACGAAATCGGACCTTCTGGTGGTGAACAAGACGGATCTCGCCCCCTACGTGGGCGTTGATCTGGCGCGTCTGGAGGCCGATACCGCACATGCCCGTGCAGGCAAACCCTATGTGCTGGCGCAATTGCGTCTCGGCTTGGGCGTTGATGCCGTGGTCGATTTCATGTTGCAGGAGGGGGGCTTGCAGGTGCAACCGTCGCGCGCGACGGCGGTTTTTGAATCGGGGGGCTAAGATTGAAGGCCTTTGATAAACACCTGGATCGCCAATTTTTGCCGCGTTGCGAGCGCCTCTGGCGTGGCAAGACAGTCAGGATCGAGCAATGACTCGAGCGGCCATGGCCGCACCATGTCAAGCAGTAGCAGCGCTGCGTCGGTGGTGTCCTCGACCGCGATTTCGCAGCGCGCCAAACCTCGCTCCAACTCAGCTTTGAGAATGCACATATCGCGCCGCATCAGGGTCTGGACCAAATCGCGGCCTATGTCCGGCGCGTGGGGCACCTCGGCCACAAAGGCCCGCAGGATTTCGAGCGGCAGGCCATAGCCCTGATGACGACCTTGCGACAGCACGCGTTCCAACCGCTCGGCGATTGGAAGGGCGGTGTCGCTGTCGGGCAGGGGACGAATGAACCCGTTGGCCACCTTGTCGATATAGGCGCGAAAGAGCGTGCTGCGGCTGGAAAAGGCGGTGTAGAGCGTCCTCTTGGACATGCCCGCACGCACGGCGATCGCCTCCATTGTGGCCCCGTCCAGCCCGCGCTCTGCATGTACCGCCTCAAGCGCCGCAAAAATGGCCTCGCGCCGATCTTCGCAACTGAGCGTGACAGGGCGGCCACGACGGATTTTGCTCTGGGCTTGGTCGCGCTGCATGCTACCTACACCCTATCGCCTCATTTTCGCACAACGGTTGTGCGCGCGGCCTTGTGCTGTTGCCATTTTCCCGATTGTCATATTTATAAAACTCAGGCGTTTTATATCGACCGGACGCTGTTCTGCCAATCCATATCGTGAAAGGGTCCCTGATGGCTGCGTTTCCCCGAATGATCCGCGTGCTCGCGCTCTGTGCCTGCCTCGTGCCGGGGGGTGTCGTGGCGCAACAGGGGCAGGGGCCCACGCCCGTCACCGTGGTAACGCTTGCGCCGCAGGACGTGACGCTGACCTCTCTCTTGCCGGGGCGGGTTGCGGCCTCGGCAGAGGCCGAAGTGCGCCCGCAGGTCAACGGGATCATCACCGAACGGCTGTTCGAAGAGGGCGCAGATGTAACCGAGGGTGATCCGCTCTATCAGATCGACAAGGCCACTTATGAGGCCGCCGTGCGGCAGGCCCGCGCCGGTGTGGCGCAGGCCGCCGCGCAGTTGCGCGCAGCAGAGCGCGAGGCGCAGCGTCTGGTCGAATTGCAATCGCGCAACGTCGCCAGTGAACAGGCTCTGGACGAGGCCACATCGACTCGCGATGCTGCCGCTGCGGGGCTGGAACTGGCAGAAGCGCAGCTCAATTCCGCCGAAATCGAACTGTCGCGGACCACCATTCGCGCGCGGCTTTCGGGGCGGATTGGCCTGTCGCTAACGTCGCAGGGTGCGCTTGTGACCGCAAGCCAGTCTCAACCCCTGACCGTGATCCGCAATATCAACCCAGTTTACGTCGACGTGACACAATCCGCCGCAGATTTGCTGAGATGGCGGCGCGGCGAGACTGAGCGCGATCTTGCCGGCGCAGATGCGACGGTACGCCTAAAGTTGGCAGACGGCTCGGATTACAGCGAAACCGGAGAGCTCAAGGCGGCGGAACCGAATGTAAATCCACAAACCGGGGTCGTCACGCTGCGGATGCAGTTCGACAATCCCGATCTGCTGCTTTTGCCGGGTATGTATGTGCAGGTGGAAATGCCCGTCGAGGTGGCCCGGGACGTCTATCTCGTGCCGCAAGAAGGGGTAGTCCGCGACCGACGCGGGCGCCCTATGGCTTGGGTGGTCAAAGGTGACGGCGTGATCGAGGAACGCGCGCTGAGCGTCATTCAGGATCGTGGCAATGCCTGGGTTGTGGAGGAGGGGCTGAACCCCGGTGATCGCGTGATGGTGGCCGGGTTCCAGAAAACCGCCCCCGGTGCCACGGTCGCCCCCGAAGAGCGCGCCGCCGCGCCACAACAGTAACCGACCGGGCAGAGGATATTCCGCATGGCCAGCTTTTTTATCGACCGCCCGGTGTTCGCTTGGGTCATTTCGATCCTCATCATGGGGGTCGGGGTGCTGGCCATCCTGATCCTGCCGGTCGCGCAATATCCGCAGATTGCGCCGCCCTCGGTCACGGTGACGGCCACCTATCCCGGTGCCTCGGCCGACACGGTGGCCAATACGGTCACGCAGGTGATCGAGCAGCAGATGACCGGCCTGGATGGCTTGCGCTACTTCTCGTCGCGCTCGACGTCGGCTGGCAGCGCAGAGGTGACGCTGACCTTCGAGACCGGCACCGATGCGGATATCGCGCAGGTGCAGGTCCAGAATAAACTTGGACAGGCCACGCCGCTCTTGCCCGAAATCGTGCAACGACAGGGCATCACGGTCGAGAAGTCCTCGGCCGGGTTCCTGATGGTGGTGGGCATGATCTCGACCGATGGCACGCTCGACCAAGTGGACCTGTCGGACTACATGGTCACGAACCTTGTGGACGAGCTGAGCCGGATCGAAGGCGTCGGATCGGTAAATGTCTTTGGCGCGCAATATGCGATGCGCATCTGGCTCGATCCGTCCAAGCTGGCGGGGTTTGGCCTGACTCCTTCGGATGTGGTGGCGGCGGTTTCGGCGCAGAATGCGCAGATTTCAGCGGGGTCCTTTGGTGCACGCCCCACCGTTGAGGGCCAGCAGCTCAACGCCACGATCACCGCGCAATCGCTCTTGAGCTCGCCCGAGGATTTCCGCCAGATCGTGCTGCGCGCCGAGACCGACGGCGGTCTGGTGCTGCTCGACGATGTGGCACGGGTCGAGATCGGGGCGGAAAACTATGCCACCACGGCGCGGTTCAACACCGATCCGGCGGCGGGCATGGCGATCACGCTGGCACCGGGGGCGAATGCCCTCGACACGGCGCGCGCGATCAAGGACCGGATGGCAGAATTCGCCCGCTTCTTTCCCGAAGGCGTGGATTACGTGATCCCCTATGACACCACGCCGTTTGTCGAGATTTCGATCAAGGAAGTGGTCAAGACCCTGTTCGAAGCGATTGGCCTCGTGTTTCTCGTGATGTTCCTTTTCCTGCAAAACCTGCGCGCGACACTTATTCCGACGCTCGCGGTGCCGGTTGTCTTGTTGGGCACCTTCGGTGTGCTGGCGGCGGCGGGGTTCTCGATCAACACGCTCACAATGCTGGCCATGGTGCTGGCCATTGGCCTCTTGGTCGATGACGCGATCGTGGTCGTGGAAAACGTCGAGCGGATCATGGAGGAAGAGGGGCTTGGACCCCGTGAGGCCACGCACAAATCCATGGGCCAGATCACTGGCGCGTTGGTGGGCATTGCGATGGTGCTCTCGGCGGTCTTCGTGCCGATGGCGTTCTTTCCCGGCTCCACGGGTGTGATCTATCAGCAATTCGCAATCACCATTGTGTCGGCCATGGCGCTGTCGGTGGTGGTGGCAATCACTCTGACGCCCGCACTCTGCGCATCCCTGCTCAAGGCCAAGGGGCATGGTGCTGCACGCGGACCCTTTGCATGGTTCAACGCGGGCTTTGGCAAGTTGACCAATGGCTATGGCGGCACGGTTGGTTGGTCCGTGCGCCGCCCGGTGCGGGTCTTCGTGGTTTATTTGGCGCTCGCCTTGGGCATGGCGCTGATGTTTCTGCGTACACCTACCGGGTTCCTGCCCGAAGAGGATCAGGGCATTCTTTTCACCCTCATCCAGACGCCCACCGGATCAAGCGCGGAGCGCACGCTGGAGGTGGTCAAGCAGGTCGAGGACTATTACCTTGAACAGGAAACCGATGTCGTGAACTCCTTGTTCGGCGTCGTAGGGTTCAGCTTTTCGGGCAATGGGCAGAACATGGGTCTGGCCTTTGTCCAGCTCAAGGATTGGAAAGATCGGACTGAGCCGGGCCAGAGTGTGCAAGCGCTTGCCGGGCGCGCCTTTGGCGCGTTCAGCCAGATCCGCGATGCGATGGTATTCCCGGTGGTGCCGCCTTCGGTGATCGAACTGGGCAACGTCTCGGGGTTTGATTTCTACCTTCAGGCGCGGGCCGGACAGAGCCATGCGGACCTTATGGCGGCGCGCAATCAATTGCTGGGCATGGCGGCGCAAAGCGATCTCATCGCCTCGGCACGCCCCAACGGGCTAGAGGATGCGGCGCAATACAATCTTGATATCGACTGGCGTAAGGCAGGGGCGATGGGGCTGACACCCACGGATGTTGGGCAGCTCCTCCAGATTGCCTGGGCGGGCAGCTATGTGAACGACTTCCTCGATCAGGGCCGGATCAAGCGGGTCTATGTTCAGGGCGAGGCCGAAGCGCGGGCGCAGCCCACCGATATCGACAAATGGCGGGTGCGCAATGCCAGCGGCGGGCTGGTTCCGTTTTCAAACTTCGCCGAAGGGCGATGGGATTATGGCGCGCAGGGGCTCTATCGCTACAACGGCATCCCGTCGGTGCAGCTGCAGGGCACGCCCGCGCCTGGCGTGTCGACCGGCGAGGCGATGGCCGAGATGGAGCGTCTGGTGGCGCAACTGGGGCAAGGCTATGAGCTGGCCTGGACAGGGCTGTCTCTGGAAGAGCGGGAGTCGGGCAATCAAGCGCCGCTTCTCTACGCGCTATCCCTGGCGGCGGTATTCCTATCGTTGGCAGCGCTTTACGAAAGCTGGTCGATTCCCTTTGCAGTTATGCTGGCCATGCCCATTGGCATCGTCGGTGCTTTGACCGGCGCGTGGATCGGTGGTTTCGAGAATGGTGTGTTCTTTCAGGTTGGATTGCTCACCGTGGTGGGCCTGACCGGCAAGAACGCAATCCTGATCGTGGAGTTCGCCCGAGAACGCTATGAGGCGGGGGAGAGTATTCTCGAGGCCGTGACCGAGGCCGCGCGCCAGAGGTTCCGCCCGATCATCATGACCTCCATGGCATTCTCCTTGGGTGTCCTGCCGCTGGTTCTAAGTTCCGGCGCGGGGTCGGGTGGGCGCAATGCCATCGGGTCTGGCGTGCTGAGCGGAACAATCTCGGGCACGGTGCTCGGCGTGGTGTTCGTGCCACTCTTCTTTGTTATCGTGACGCGCCTCTTTGGCGGCAATCGCACCAAAGAGTAATCGCTCGGACAGGTTGGGGTAGATTTTGGGGTTCCGTCCTAAATATTGCCCAGTGTCGGCATAGGCTGATCTGCGGACAGAATTATGCTGCAAGTTCCGCGAAGGTTTGGATTGCGGTTGCGCCGTTGGCCGTGATTTGACCTTTGTGGATCCTGTGGGAGTTCTCGATGCCTGCGATGGTCTCTGAGGCCGAATGGAAAGCCTTGAAGCCCATCATCGGGTTCGTGATTCGCTTGATGAGCGGAGCGGCGCAGCTCATGACATGACGCTTCCCTTCAGGTTCACTCGCAGCCTCGTCAACGCGCGCAGGTCGAGTTTTCTGCCGTCCTGCCGAGAAATCGTGAAGCGCCAGGTCGCGAAGGGTGTCGGCTTGAAGAAATCCTCGGCGAAGCGCCCGGTCGTTGCGCTGTCGCCAGTGGGCATTGCCGCCGCGTCCAGCGGGTTATAAACGAAGGCGCGCACGAAGGGCTGCGTCACAAATCGCGCCGTGCCACCGGAGGGCGTCTTGTCGAGGTAGGTGCCATCTGTCTGGATGTCGATCCAGAGATCGCCGTCGGAGTGCACGCCGTCTGCATAGACTCGTACAGCGTCCAGACGAACCCTGTACCACCGGTTGAACCGTGGGTGATCGGTCGGGATCGTCACACTGACGGAGCCATCTGCGCTTCGCATGATCGCCAACGAAGTCAGGTCGTCCTCTCCGTCGGCGTTCGTCACGTCCTTGGCTCTGGCATCGCCTTGCGCAACGACCATGTCTGGAGCGTCGGCCGTACCAGTCGCCGAAGTCAGATCGACGTCTAGCCAGACATCCATCGGCCCTGGCGACCGGCCAAGTGCAATGCTGGTGACCCAGGTTCCCGTATGCGTCATCACCGCCTCGGAGAACGCGTCGACGCTGTCGGTGATCCGGGGCAGAACGGACCGGTCGATTGGACGAAGCGTGAAGTAGCTTGCCGCACGCATGAAGGCTTCCATTGCCAAGTAGACGCTGCGCTTGCTGTCGAGCACACGCCCAAAGGCAAGTTGCCGCAACGCCGTATCGCGCGCCTGCGACTGCGAAAGATCGCGCAGGTAGCCATCGTAGAGGCGTCGCGAGGCCTGCGCCGCCCGTTCGCGCAGGATCGCATCCGCGAGGTCGTTGTTCGCCTTGGCGAGCGCGAGGCGCGTCTGGCTCATGGTGCGGCCATGCAGGACCATCCGCCTGAGCGCTAGCCGGTAGGCGCGTCCGCCGCCGAGCTTGTCCATCATGTCGCCGACTTTATCGAACATCTCCTCGAGGCCCAGCTCGGTCTGCGCCCAGCCGTCCTCACCCCCGGTCACGACGTCGAGTCCGATGGGCGCTATCGCCCCGAAGGACGTATTCACCTGGGCTGCCGCCTTGACGAGAAAATCCTCGCTTTGCTGCTCGAGCTTCTTCGCCTTCTCCGCTATGTCGACGATACGCATGATGCCGTCGTAGATGCCCTTTATATCCTTGCCAGCCGAGATCCCGGCTTTCTTGAGATCGGCAGCACCCTTCTTGATCTTATCCTGTCGCGACTTCTCCTTTTGCGCCGCTTCCTGATCAGCTTTGCGTGTCTCGAAATACGAAATGATGTCTTCTTTGGCGTTCTCGGCCGTATATTCCGGCGGATCGTCATCACCGTTGTCTTCGAACAGCCAACTGATATCGATGACGTCCTCGAACTTGTCACCTTTCGCAGCGCGCGTTGACAAGTCTACCGACATACCTGCCAACATCTTGATATTGTCGATGACGGGGATGGCCGCGAGCGTTCCGCCCGAGGCGACAATCGTCCCGACTTGTTGAACCAAATCCACTACGCCTGTGAATATCTCGATCGACGCCTTGATCGTCTCGTCGCGCTGCCAGTTGTTGATGCCACGCTGGAAGTCCACCATCAGATCTGTCAGATCGGTCTGGCATTCCAGAAGGTTTGCCGCCGCTATCTGGCGCGCTTTGCGCATCTGCTCGCAGGTCGCCTCAGTCTGCGCGCGTAGGTTCGCGGCGAGCTCGACCTCGTTCTGCTTGTCTGCGATAGTGATTGCGACCTGATCGCGCCAGTGCTCGTCTGTCCTCGCCTTCTCGACCAGAGCGTCGTAGCGCTGTACGCGCTGGTGCAGCAACGCAAGGCAGGCCTTCGATTTTTCGGCGTAGATCTCATGGTCAAGGTGCGGAACGAGAAGCGCGTCAGCACCGATGTCCATCAGTTGAATCAATGTCTTGTAAAGCGCGTGACAATCCGACGACAGCATGTGCGAGGTCGGGTGCTGTGCCGTCAATGCAGCAACCCACATGACTTGGTCCGCCGCAAGGCGTGGCTCTTCGGTCGAGAGCAGGCAAGCGATCTGGAAAGTTGTCGTCAGCATTACTGCCAGCGGCTCTCCGGGCGCAAGAAAGTCGAGCGCAGCGGCTGAGGCGGCGGCCTTTGTCGCCCGTTCTTCACCGCGCTCCATCACATAGGCAGTTGTGCTGCCGTCGGCGACAATATGCGTCTCGGCCTCGACAAGGTCGCCACCAGCGTCGAGACTGACGGTCGCAAGCGTCAGAGTGGCGGGCACGCCCGTGGCGGCATCAACGATGCGTTGCGCCGTGATGATGGAGGAAAGCTTTGTGCCGTCGCTCAGGTCGAAAATCAGTTCGGCCTTGGCTCCTACCTCGATCACGCGCGCGAAGATGAAAGTTGGGCACCGCAGCGTCGGTGTTTTATCCAGGACCAGAACGTCGCAGCAGATCACCAGCATCGCCAGATTGTCGGCGTCCTGAATGCTTGCGTCCAGCTCGCTCCAACGCAGCAGCGGCGCGCGGAACTCTCCATAGTCCGGGTTGAGGTGCTGATATTCTGGAAGGTGCCAGCGCTGGATGGTCTTGGCGGAATAAAGCTCGGCCCAATTGTGTGTCATCGAAAACTCTCTCTGCGCCTTGGATGCTCGAAGGGGTGTGCGGGCCCACAAGGGACCCCACGCTTCAGCCGTTGAGCTTTTTGAACACTTCGGCAACGGTGGCCGTTCCAGGAGCGATGCTGACGTAGTTG
Source organism: uncultured Roseovarius sp. (assembly GCF_963972555.1). NCBI lineage: Bacteria > Pseudomonadati > Pseudomonadota > Alphaproteobacteria > Rhodobacterales > Roseobacteraceae > Roseovarius > uncultured Roseovarius sp. The sequence continues at coordinate 46,210 of NZ_CAXAUM010000014.1, read as the reverse complement.
TCTGTCATCAGCTCGCTCAGGTCCGGCAGCATCGTCTGCCAGTTTTTTTCGACCTTGCGCAGAGCCACGCCCAACAACCGCTTCGATTTCACCTCGATCTCTCCGTCGGGTGATTGTCTCGTCGTGTTCTCCAGGTATTTCGTCATCTCGGAGATATGCGAGGCGATCCCCTTCCATGTCTCTTGAACCACGCCGCATTTAGCCGAGGCCGCCTCGGTATAGCTGATCACGTTCGTCAAGCCGTTTGAGCCTTGGGTAAAGACGCTGCGCGCCGCGAGAGCTTGTTTAAGATGCGCACCCTCCTTCTGGATCGAATCCTCCAGTTCTTCGATATCCTTCATTCGCTGGATCGCCTTGTCCGTGTAGATGCCCATCACGACGCCCGTTGCGATCAGGCCAAGGGGTGGCAGCACCCAGATGTAAGTGGGCGACGTCGCCGCCGCTATTGTCGCCTCTGTGTGCAGCCGTCGCGCCTCTTCCAGCATCTTGTGTTTATAGGCGATTGAGCCCTCGGTGTTCGCGTCCGCCGCGAGGATACCGAGGGTCTCCTCGTTCGTGCTGCTGTCGCTATCGAGGCTCGTGCGGGCGGTGTCGAGTTTTCCCAAGGCCTTGCCAAGCTCCGTCCGGAACTCGTCGAGAGCTACTTTGACATGGCCCGCCCTCGTACTGGCGGAAATGGCGTCTTTTTGAAGATCTGTCAGAAGCTCGAGTGCTGTCTCGGTATCGCCGTCTTCGACCGAGTCGAGGATGATCTGCAGCATCCCGTCCTCGCCCCCGGCGGTTGTCTCGGCATAGACCTTCAGGTCCATGCCCACTTGAATGACCTCGGAGAAGACGTTCTTCAGGAACGCCTCGCAGGCTTTCGAGATGAGCGAATTGCCGTCTTGCATTGGAGGCAGAAAATCGAACTTCAGAGCATCGGCACCCATGATCGCCTTGAAGTCCGTCTCTGACGTCGGCAAACGGATACCCCAGTTCGCGTAGACCTGAAGAAAGTGCCAAGCCTGCCAAAGCTCTGACCGGTTTGACCCTTCGCGCCCAATGAGCGACATCAAGGGCTCGAATGGCTTGGTGAAGTCGATTGTTTCAATGCTGTCATCGGTCATGCTGGTTCCTTTCAGCTCAGGCTGAGCTACCTAATTGATGGCGAGGCCCTGTATCCATCTCGATATCGCGTCCATCTTTGGACGCGCCCGCTCGAGGTGGATGTTTGCGACTTTGAGGTTTGACGCAGCCTCGGATTTCTCGATCTGCTGGTAGGCCGGAAGTAGCAGGGGTCCCAAGGCGACCAAGTCATTCTGGAACTGTGTCATTGTCTGGTCGACGGTCAGTACACGCTCGACCCCGTTTCGCAGCGCAACAAGCTCGGCCTTGTACATTGCAAGAAGTTCTCGATGCTGGCGTTGGGAGGCGGCCTCGCCCTTGTGGATCGCAATCGAAGTGTTGAGCTTGTTGAGGTTGTCGCGGTTCTTGTCGACCTGACCAAAGGTAAAGATTGCTTCCAGACCGTGCAGGATGTAATCGCCCGCGTTCAGTTTGGCGCTCGCCTCCTTCGCGGCCTTTGCGGCAGCCTCCATGCGCTCTTCAGAGGTTTGGATTGCGGCCGTCATCTCCCTGATCTGGTTGCCGTGTATCGCGATTTCGCGCTCAATCCTTCCGAAGACCTTGTTTCCGGCTACTTTGACGCTCATCGCCTGTTGCGTGGCGTGCCGTGATTCAGCGACCGTGTCGCCGAGAAGCACGAGAAGCTGACCGAGCGAGGCCTTCAGCATGTTGTCCCCGCCCATATCGCGCCACCTGGCGTCGATCTTCACAAGACTTTCTGATAGATTATTGGCGAGGACGGCGAAAATTGACAGCGAAGCCAGCAGCTCAGATATGAAATTGGCAGGAAGTCCGGCGCGGGCAACACCGCCGGATGCAACCCACGAGCGTAATTCGGAAACACCCTGAAACGGGCTGGATTCTGTCATACCTATGTCTTGTCTCATAATGATGGTGGAAGACCGGATGTGAAAAAAGGCCTTGGAAATCTACCGCCCAATGAACCTTAGGTAAAGCAAATCGCCCTGTCTACAATTTTGACACAATCCTGGGCTGGGGCAGCACGCCCGAGAAAAGCGCCGACACCGCCTGATATTCGTCCAGCGGCGGCAAAATGACCGTGTGCTGCACCGGTTGCCTCAAAGCTTTAGACGCGTGGAAATGCACCGCGAATGTTGCTTGATCAACGATCGGCATGCCAACTTGCAACCTTAACGAGTTAACGTGACAACATCATTTTGATGACTGGATACCCGCCTGCATCCAGACCGGCGGCGCATCGTTTCAACCATATCAACAAGGGTCTTGGCAGAAATCTGCCAGACGCCGGGCTGTTTTATGCCCGCTGGATTCGCCCAGAAACCTGCGTATTCTTGCCCGATTCGGGGTCCGCGGCACAGACTTCCACCACTGACCTGCCCGATCGGCGGGACTGCCATTTCTGGGAGGAAACCATGATCAATCTGAAATCCGCTTTGCGCGGGTGCCTTGTTGCATCCGCCCTCGCCACGGTGCCGTTTACGGTACAGGCCGACGAGTTCATCAATGTCCTGACCGGCGGCACCTCGGGCGTCTACTATCCGCTCGGCGCGGGTCTGGCCAATATCTACGGCGAGAAGATTTCGGGCGCCCGCACATCCGTCCAGTCGACCAAGGCGAGCGTCGAGAACCTGAACCTTCTGCAGAACGGCCGCGGCGAACTGGCCTTCGCCTTGGGTGATTCCGTCGCGATGGCCTGGGAAGGCAACCCGGACGCGGGTTTCACCCACAAGCTCGACAAGCTGCGTGGCATCGCGGCGATCTACCCGAACTATATTCAGGTCGTTGCCTCCAAGGACTCCGGCATCACCGATTTTGCTGGCCTCAAGGACAAGAGCCTTTCCGTCGGCGCGCCTGCTTCCGGCACTGAATTGAATGCCCGCGCAATCTTCGGCGCGGAGGGGATAAGCTATGACGACCTCGGCAAGGTCGAATATCTGCCGTTTGCAGAGTCGGTCGAACTGATCAAGAACCGTCAGCTTGATGCCACTCTGCAGTCCGCGGGACTGGGCGTGGCTTCGATCCGCGATCTCGCTTCCTCCCTGCCGATCAACGTCGTGTCCATTCCCGGGGATGTTGCAACGAAGCTCGGCGCGCCCTACGTCGCGGCCACCATTCCGGCCGGGACCTACGACGGCCAGACCGAGGATGTGCCTACCGTCGCCGTCTCCAACTTTCTGGTCACCCACGAGGGTGTCAGTGAGGAAACAGCCTATCTGATGACGAAGCAGCTGTTCGAAAATCTCGAGACTCTGACCGCCGCCCACAAGGCCGCCGCGCAGATCTCAATCGAGAATGCACTGAGCGGCATGCCCATTCCGCTGCATCCGGGTGCGGAGAAGTACTACCGCGAGGTTGGCGTTCTCAAGTAAGCGGTGCGCCACGGCAATATCTGGCGCTCCGTATCGGTGCGCCAGGTCCTACCTCAAGAAAAAGCGAGGTTCCCATGACCGACGTCACCACTCCCCCTGATCCGCAGGAGGGACACGAGATGTCCTTTGCTGCCGACATGACCGGCCGCCTCCTGTTCTGGATCGCCGTCGTCTTCTCTGTCTTTCAGATCGCCACGGCAGCCCACATCATCGACATGCCCAGCCAAATCACGCGGGCCTTCCACGTCGGCTTCCTGACGTTGCTCGCCTTCCCGCTGATCGCCTACGGGCGCGGCGTGGGGCTCCAACTCAGGGCGATCGCGTGGCTGTTCGCGGCCGCCGGTGTTGCGGTCGCGCTCTACCAGTGGTGGGAATACCAGCCGCTGATCATGCGCGCCGGGCGTCCCCTGACCCAGGACATCGTGGTCGGCGTCGTTGCCCTGATCGTTGTCTTCGCCGCCGCGTGGACGATGATGGGCCCGGCTCTGCCGCTGATTGCTGGGGCCTTCCTGGCTTACTGCCTTTTCGGCGAATACCTGCCTTCTCCGCTGAACCACCGGGGCTTCGACTTCACCCAGGTCATCGACCACATGGCCTATGGCACGGAAGGTATCTACGGCATCCCGACGTATGTGTCCTCCACCTACATCTTTCTCTTCATCCTCTTCGGCTCCTTCCTCGAACGGGCCGGAATGATCCGGCTTTTCACGGACGTCGCCTTGGGTCTCTTCGGCCATCGGCAGGGCGGTGCTGCCAAGGTCGCAGTAGTCTCCTCGGGACTCATGGGGACAATCTCTGGCTCGGGCGTTGCCAACGTCGTGACGACCGGTCAGTTCACCATCCCGCTGATGAAGAAGTTTGGCTACCGCTCCGCCTTCGCCGGCGGGGTCGAGGCCACGGCCTCTATGGGCGGGCAGATCATGCCGCCGGTGATGGGGGCCGTCGCCTTCATCATGGCTGAGACACTGGACGTGCCCTATGTCGAGGTCGTGAAGGCCGCGCTGATCCCCGCGATCCTCTACTTCGCCTCCGCATTCTGGATGGTGCACCTTGAGGCGGGCAAGCACGGGCTCAAGGGCCTCGCCAAGGCAGACCTGCCCTCCCCCCGTAAGGCGATTGCAGAAAACTGGATGCTGCTCGTCCCACTCGGCGTGCTGATCTACCTGCTGTTCGGCGGCTACACTCCGCTCTTTGCCGGGACCATCGGCCTGGGCCTCACCGTACTGCTGATCCTCGGTGGCACGGCGGTGATGAACCTGCCCGCGGGGGCCATGCGCCTAGCGTTCTGGGTCTGCCTCGGCCTTGTCGCCGCAGCCTTCTTTGAGTTCGGGATCGAAGTGCTGGTGGTCGCACTCGCCGCGCTGATCCTGTGGTGCGCAGTGACGAACGGAGGGCGCGAGACGCTGCACCTTTGTCGGGACTCTCTGGCCGAAGGGGCCAAGACCGCCCTGCCGGTTGGTGTCGCCTGTGCCCTCGTCGGCATCATCATCGGCACCATGACGCTAACGGGTGCGGCCAATACCTTCGGGCAGTTCATCGTCTCGGTCGGCAAGACATCCCTGCTGCTTAGCCTGATCCTGACCATGCTTACCTGCATCCTGCTTGGCATGGGAATCCCCACAATTCCCAACTACATCATCACCTCTTCCATCGCTGGACCCGCGCTGTTGGCGCTCGGTGTGCCGCTGATCGTCAGCCACATGTTCGTCTTCTACTTCGGCATTCTCGCGGACTTGACACCGCCTGTCGCGCTCGCCTGTTTTGCTGCGGCGCCGATAGCCAAAGAGAACGGGCTGCGAATCTCCTTTGAGGCAATCAAGGTTGCGGCGGCGGGCTTTGTCATTCCCTTCATGGCGGTTTATACTCCGGCGCTGATGCTACAGGCGGGCGGGCCGCTGGCGGATGCCATCGGCTACTGGCCGGCCGTCGCCTACATCGTTTTCAAAACCGTGATCTGTATCGGTCTCTGGGGCGCCGCGGTGATCGGATGGCTGGGCCGACCACTCGGCTGGCCGCTGCGCCTGTTGGGCGTCGTCGCGGCCGGAACGCTGATCGCGGCTCTGCCCCTGACGGACGAGATCGGCTTTGCCTTGGCCGCCGCCTTTGTCGCGGGGGTCGTTCTGATGGGCCGGCGGGCAGCGGCATGAGCATCTGCCTCGCCATCGGAACCTTTGCGCTGACACTGGCCGACCCGGTGGTGACATTGTCCTGGACCCACTCCGTCGAAAAGGTGACGTGGGAGGAGGCCTGGCACGTGACGGCAACCGGTCTCACCCTGCGACAGTCCCGGATCAAGGGCTCTGGCGCAGGGATGGAGCCCGGACCGGACGCCGTCCTGCAGGACGGTTGGTGGGTCTCGCCGGGCCACCTTGATGTGCCGGAGTTGACGCTTGCCGCCTCCGGCGCGACAGAAGACGGCTGGACGCTCTGCGGGGACGGCAGCTGTCGTGTCATTGGTGCGGAAATGGGGGCGCCCATCACGCTCTCGCCATGCCGATAAGTGGCTTAACTTTCCGCAAGCATGGTGCCAGACTGCGCGACGCCATGACCCGCCCACTCCGGACCCGCCCGCTGATCCTGCTTGTATGCCTTGCGCTTGCCGTGGCGCTGGCCGGGGGGGCCGTTGCCTATCGCATCGCCACCTCCCGCGTGGCCGAAACGCTGGACCAGTCCCTCACTCTTACGCGCCGCGCCATTGAGACAGAGATCGACCGTTTCCGATATCTCCCCCGCGTTGCGGCAGAGGACGTGCGGATCGGTCAAGCCATAACCGACCCGCAGAACCCTTCGGCGATCGACGCCGCCAACCGCTACCTCGAAACCGTTGCCAGAGCCTCCGGAGCCGATCAACTTTACCTGCTGAACGATCAGGGCCGCACACTTGCCGCCAGCAACTGGCACACGCCGGAAAGTTTCGTTGGCGCGGACTACAGCTTTCGCCCTTATTTCGGCGACGCCATGCAGACGGGGTCGGGGCGGTTCTACGCCATCGGGGTGACCACCGGCCGGCCCGGCTATTTCCTCTCGTCGCGCGTCACCCTTCCGAATGGCACGCGTGCGGTGATCGTCGTTAAGGTCGACCTTGTGCCGCTGCAGGACGCCTGGCGCAACGCGGCCGCAGATGTCGCCATCGCGGATGACAACGGCATTGTCTTCCTCTCCGGTCACCCCTCCTGGCTCTACAAGCCGCTGCTGGCGTTGAGCCCCGAGGTGCTGGCCCGCGTGTCTGCCACCCGCCGCTACGAAGGGGTCGCGCTTGACACCACGCCGCCGCTCCTCTCGATAGACGGCGCGCTTCAGAACGCGCGCCCGGTCGACGTCAACGGGCGTTGGCTGCTAATGCGCAGGCTACCGATCGATCCCGACGGCTGGCAGGTGCTTTCCGCCCTCCCCGCGCGCGGTGCCCTGCGCGCAGCTCTGGCGGGTGCCGCGATCTCCGGCTTGACGGCGCTCGCTGCTGCCCTGCTGGCGCAGACCCTCCTGCAACGTCGCCGTCTCGTCGCGATGCGACTGCAACAGGGTCGCCTCTTGGAACAGCAGGTCGAGCGGCGCACCCGTGAACTGGCCGAGCAGATCGAGACCCGCCGCGCCGCCGAAACCGAACTGCGCGACACCCAGGAGGCGCTGATCCATTCGGAAAAGATGGCCGCCCTCGGCCGCATGTCCTCGGCCATCGTGCACGAGGTATCACAGCCCCTTGCGGCGATGGAGGCGACCCTTGCAGCGGCCGTCATCAGCACGCGAGGCACCGACGATGAAACCACCGCCCGGATAGAAAGCGCCCGCGGTCACATCCGACGGATGCTGCGCACCATCCGTCATCTCAAGAGCTTCGGACGTAGGGAAACCGGCAACCTCTCTCGGGTCGATATGGATCAGGTGGTCGACAATGCCCTCGACCTCGTCCGCCACCGCGCCGACGTTCTGGGCGTCACCCTTTCCGCCCCAAGAGAGGGCCCGGCGCCAGAGGTCATCGGCGGCCTCGTCCGGTTGGAACAGGTGATGGTGAACCTGTTGCTGAATGCGCTCGACGCAGTGGCAAACGTCGAGACTCGCGCGGTGACTGTGTCACGGGAAGTGACGGCCACCCAGGTCATCCTGCGCGTCACCGACGCCGGCACCGGGATCGAGCCTGCCGCGCTCAGCAAGATCGGAGAACCCTTCTACAGCACCAAGACCGGCGGCGACGGTCTGGGCCTCGGACTCTCGATCAGCCAGACCATCGTGGAGGATTTCCACGGCACCCTTCGCCTGACTTCTAACCCCGGCGCCGGCACCTGCGCCACCATCACACTGCCTCGCGCCGCCGGGGCGACAGCGGTTGACGCCGCATGACCCGCGCCCGCATCTGGGTCGTGGACGACGACGACGACCACCGCATCGGTCTTTGCGATCTGATGGCCACCACAGGCTATGACGCGCAGGGATTCGACGGCGCGCGCGCCGCCCTCGACCAGATGGACGTCGACACGCCAGACCTCATCCTCAGCGACCTGCGGATGCCCGGCGTGGACGGCATCGCCTTTCTCGAAGCGGTCCGCGGCCGCGCCGTCGACTTGCCGCTGATCCTGCTCACCGGCCATGGCGACGTCGGACAGGCGGTCAAGGCTATCCACCTTGGCGCGCAGGATTTCCTCGAAAAGCCTTATGACGCCGATCACCTTCTCTCCGTTGTGACCCGAACGCTGCAAGCCGTTCACCTACGGAAAGAGAACGCGGCACTCCGCGCCTCCCTCGACGCGCTGAAGCCGCGTCTGTTGGGAGAGACCACGGCGATCGACAACATACGCAAGCGCATTGAAAAGATCGCCCCCCTCGACGTCGACGTGATCTTGATGGGGGAGACAGGGACCGGCAAAGACCTCACTGCGCGCATCCTGCACCAGAGAGGACCGCGCGCAGCGGGTCCCTTCGTCACCATTAACTGCGCGGCCCTTCGCGAGGACAACTTCGACGCAGACCTCTTCGGCCACCTCCGCTCTGACGGCACCTATCGCTCCGGTCGCATCGTCCAGGCGGACGGCGGCACGCTCTTTCTTGACCAGATCGAGGCGCTGCCCCTCTCGCTGCAATCCCGGCTGCTCGGCGTGATCCAGTCCTGCGCGGTGGAACTCGACGGCGACACTCGCCCCGTCGACCTGCGCATCCTGGCGGCGAGCGCCGCTGACCTGAAGGACCTGATCGCTCAGGACCGCTTCCGCCTCGATCTCTTCTTCCGCCTCGCCGCGGTCGAGCTGACCCTGCCGCCGCTGCGCGAGATATCCGCCGATATCCCACTGCTTTTCACTCATTTCGTGGCCGAAGCCGCCGCCCGCTACGGCCTGCCGGAACCCGAGATTACCTTCGCCGACCGCAAGGCCTTGCTGCGCCACCACTGGCCCGGTAACGCGCATGAGCTCCGCCAGCTTGCGCAGCGCCGCGTCATCGGCCTCGACACCCGCGCCGGCGGCACGGGCGCCGCCCCCGTTGGCACGCTGAAGGAGCGCGTCCGCCAGTTCGAGACGATGGAGATCGCGCGTGTGCTGGACCGCTGCAAGGGCAACACCGCCCGCGCGGCGCAGGAGCTTGGCATCCCGCGTCGCACACTGAACGCCAAGATTAGCGCTAGCCACCTGCGCGGACGTGGCGACGCGGACTGATCCGGCTGAGACGGGCCGCCCGAGGTATTACAGGCCGAAACCTAGCCACGAGCCGCGCTTAGCCCACCACGCGATCCTCGAGGATCATGTCCGAGGCTTTCTCGCCGATCATGATGGCGGGGGCGTTGGTGTTGCCCGAAACGATCTCGGGCATGATCGAGCAATCCGCCACGCGCAGCCCGTCAATGCCATGCACGCGCAGCCGCGCATCCACCACGGTATCTGGTCCCTGTCCCATCTTGCAGGTGCCGGTCGGATGATAGATCGTGGTTGAATAGCGCCGCGCCCAATCCAGCGTGCCTTCGTAATCCTCAAGGTCAAGCGTGCGGTCGGGGCGGAACTCCTCTGAGATCTTTGACGTTAACGGCGCGCAGCGCGCGATGCGGCGAGCGATCTTGATCCCTTCGACGATGGTCCGGCAATCGGTCTCGGTCGAGAGGTAGTTGGGGATGATCCTCGGATAGCGCCGCGGATCGGCTGAGGCGAGGCGGATTTCTCCCCGGCTTTCCGGCCGCAACTGACAGACCGACATGGTAAAGGCCGAGAAGCGATGCACGCCTTCACCTGGGCTGTCGGCGGACCATGGTTGGACATGGAACTGAATATCTGGTGTCTCGACATGGTCGCCCGTGCGCAGGAAGCCGGTGGCAAGGCTGGCCGCCATGGCCATGGGGCCTGAACGCGAGAGAGCATATTTCAGCGCGATGCGAGCCTGGTTGGTGAGGCTGCGCACCTCGTCGTTCATCGTCGGCTCATGGCATTTGAACACCAGCCGCGCTTGCAGATGGTCCTGCATGTGACGCCCCACCGCCCGCAGGTCACGGCGCACCTCGATTCCGTGATCCTGCAAATGCGCTGCTTCGCCAATGCCCGACAGCATCAATATCTGGGGCGAGCCGATTGCACCCGAGGACAGGATCACCTCGCGCCCCGCCAGGACCACCTGATCCAAGCCTGCCCGGTCGCGGTAGGCCACGCCGGTCGCGCGCCGCCCCTCAAGGATGATGTGGCTGGCCTGGGCATGGGTGATGATGGTCAGGTTCGGCCGTTTGCGCGCCGGGTTGAGAAAGGCCACAGCCGCAGAACACCGCCGCCCGTTGTGCGTGGTCAGTTGGAAATATCCCACGCCCTCTTGCGTGGCCCCGTTGTAATCGGGATTGAACGGATAGCCCGCCTCCTGTGCGGCGGCCACCCAAGCGTCACAGATCGGGCGTTTGAGGCGCATGTCAGAGACCCAAAGCGTGCCCTGATCGCCGTGATACTCATCGGCACCGCGTTCTTGATGTTCGGAGCGTTTGAAGAGCGGCAGCACATCCTCCCACCCCCAGCCCGGATTGCCCATTTGCGCCCAACGATCGTAATCCTGCGGCTGACCGCGCACGTAGAGCAACCCGTTGAGAGAGGACGAGCCACCCAACACCTTGCCGCGTGGCCAATCGAGTGCGCGGCCATTCAGCCCCGGATCGGGATCTGTGCGATAACACCAATCCACCGCCGGATTGTGCATGGTCTTGAAGTAGCCCACTGGAATATGAATCCACGGGTTCCAGTCGCGGCCGCCTGCCTCAAGCAGAACGACCTTGATCGCGGGGTTCGCTGAGAGGCGATTCGCCAGCACACATCCGGCAGAGCCCGCGCCGACGATCACGTAATCCGCTGAAATCTCCGACATTCCGGGCCTCCATCTGGTCATTCTTGGTGCATGGAAAAAATATCCTTGCCAGATTAAGGATAATTCGATCAATATTGAGACTGCAAGTATCAAAATTGCACAATAGGGAGGAGACCATGAAAGTATCGAAAGCCCTGAGCGGAATTTCCCGCCGGGACCTGTTCCGCCTGTCAGGTCAGTTCGGCCTGTCATCCGTGGTATTGGGTGCGGGGGCGCTGACGGGGGCGGTCTCGCTTCCGTCTTTGGCGCGCGCGGCCGAGAGCACCTATGAAAAGCGCTTTGGCAAAGAGCCCAAGCACACGCTGAAATTGGGGGCTGCGGGTTTCAACGCGCGCAACCTCTTGATCGAACGCGCCGGCGTTCTGGAATTCGCCCGCGATCTGGAGGAGCGGACCGAGGGCGAAATTCGTGTGGAATTCATCGGCGACAACCAGATCTGTGGACAGCTCAACTGCGTGGAAAAGACCCAAACAGGTGTGGTCGATATGTATTCCGCCTCGACGCAGAATTCTGCCGGCGGTGCGCCCTATCTGAACGTGCTCGACTATGCCTATATGTTCCCCAGCCGGGCCGCGCAGTATCATTTCCTCTATAGCCCCGCCTCGCAGAAAATTCTGCGCGAGCCCTTGGAAAAGCGGCATGGGCTAAAGTTCCTGTTCTCGCATTGCGAATTGCGCGGTCTCCAGATGGGCCAGTCCTTTGCCGATAAGCCCACCGTGACCAAGCTCGAGGAATTGTTCGGTACCAAGAACCGCGTGACCGGCACGCAACTCGGTCGGATCGCAATGCAACTGCTCAACCTTAACCCGGTGCCAGTGGCGTGGGAGGAAACGCTCGATGGGCTCAAGCAGGGGTTGATCGACGGGGCCGAAACCTGGGCCTCTGCCGTAGCCTATGCGAATATGGCCCCCGTTGTCAGCCAGTCGGTCGACCTCAAATTCTTCTGTGGCACAGAGCACACTTCGATGTCGGTCAAGGTGTTCGACGCGATGGAGGCGCATTTGCAGGATGCAATCATGGAGTCCGCCTATCTGGCGCAGGTCCATGTGCAGGCGGCCAACGAGGCGGCGCTTGTCAAGACGGTGGGCTTTTCAGACCCGCAACTGCCCGGCACCATTTTTGCCCAGAACGGCGTGCGCCCCGCGTTTCTCGCCGATGATCAGATCAAGATGGCCGAGGAAATGTGCTCGCCCGAGTTCAATCCGGAGCCTTGGGCGCAGTGGCGCGAGCGGCTCAATGGTTGGGCCGATGGCATCGACACTTATCAGGAAATCTACAACGTCGCGCGGGAGATCCCTGTGGATACGCTGCCTGAGAATGTCGAACCGCGCCGCTGGTGGCGGTCAGTCTAAGACGATAGGCTCTGATCGGGTCGCGCAATCCGCGTGGCCCGATACCCCAAGCCGCCGACACGTGCGGCACGGACATACGGCAACCCAAAGGGAGGAACGGGCATGACCGGCTGGTTTCAGGGCACAGGCGATATCCTGAGTGCCCTCATGGCAGGCGATTCCTGGATGTTGAGTCAGGCGATGGACGAACCAGCGGCCTGGCCGCTCGGTCTGGCCGCGATGCTGGCGTTGGCCTTGGTGATATTGGTGTTCTATCGCCTTAGCCCTTGGGCAGAGCGAAATCTGGAAAAGACCATCATGGTCGTGTCTTATCTGGCTATCGGCGGAATCATCTTTGTCGAGGTGTTTCGCCGCTTCGCGCTGTCGCAACAGGTACCATGGTCCACTACGCTGCCGCCGTTTCTCTTTCTGATCATGACGTATTTCGGGTGCAGCTATAACGTCAAACTACGCACGCATTTGGCCTTTGCCGAATTCCGCAACGCCATGTCGCGTGCGGGTCAGATGGGGTGCCTGATGCTCGACGCACTGCTTTGGACCGGGTTTTCCTGGGTCGTCGTTGTTACGTCAACCAAAGTCGCCATCAACTCGGCCGCGAATTTTCAGATCATGCTGGGCACCGACAATGTGATGCAATGGTGGTTCCTTTTGTCCGTGCCTCTGGCCTTTACCACGCTGGTTGCGCGGGTGATCGAGAATGTTGTGATAGATATTGCCAATTTCCGCAGTGGCGAGACCCTGATCACCCAGGCAGTGATCGGAGGCGATTGACATGAGCGACCCAACTCTGATCACTGCTATCTCCATCGGGGTAACGTTTCTCTTCATGCTGGGTGTGCCGGTGTTTCTGGTCATCGGCTATTGGGTGATCGGCGTCTCCTTTGTTCTTGGCATGCCGCTTCAGAACATTGGCGGGGCGCTCGGGGATGTGTTCACCGACGGCTTTGCGCTTCTGGCGATGCCGCTCTTCATTCTGACCGGCGATCTCATCAACCGCTCAGGGATTGCGCGGCGCCTGAGCGATTTCGCCTATGCCTGCCTTGGCTGGATACGCGGCGGGCTGGCCATGGCGGCGCTTGGCGCGTGCGGTCTCTTCGCAGCAATTTCGGGGTCCAACTCGGCCACCACCGCGACCATCGGCTCGATGCTGCATCCCGAGATGGTCAAAGGCGGCTATGATGCGCGCTTCTCGGCGGCGACGGCTGCGGCGGGCGGCACGGTGGGCATCATCATCCCGCCCTCGATCATCTTCATCGTCTATGGTTTCTTGCTCAACCTGCCGATTTCCGAACTTTTCGTCGCGGGCATCATTCCGGGCACATTGATGGTTTTGGCCATGATGTTCGCCGCCTTCCTGATCTGCTGGCGCAATGGCTGGGGGTTCCTGATCCCGCTCAGCCCGCTGCGGGTTTTCAAGACCGCGATTGGCGCATGGCTGGGGTTCTTTGCCATCGGTCTCGTGCTTTGGGGCATCTACACTGGTAAATTTTCACCCACTGAGGCGGCGGGTGTGACGGTGGGCTTTTGCGTCATCGTGGGCTTTCTTAGCCTGCCGCTCTACAAGCTGATGGGCGGTGCCAAGGGGCGCGACGTCAGCGAAAAGAAGATCTCGGAAATGCTGGTGGTGGAAGGCTTCAGCCCTCTGGAATTGCCCTCGATCACCATGCGTTCGGCGCAGATCACGGGCATTCTCGCACCGCTTATCGCGGTTTCGGTAGTGATGCAGCAAATCCTTTCGGTTTTGGGTGCGCAGGAAGTAATCGGCAATTTCGTGACCTCGATGGGCGGCTACTACGCGGTGCTCTTTACCGCGATGGCCATCGTCTTTGTCTGCGGAATGGTGCTCGAGAGCCTGCCGGTGACGATCATTCTGGCCCCGATTCTGGCCCCTATTGCACATTCCGTCGGGGTCGAGCCGGTGCAATTCGCGGTGATCTTCCTTGTTGGGGCCTCAATCGGGTTTGTCACGCCGCCCTATGGCCTCAACCTCTATGTGGCCTCTGGGGTGACGGGCGTTCCATATTTCAAGCTCTTACGCTACACCGTGCCATACCTTGTGGCGCTGTTGTCGGTCTGGGTGCTTGTGGCTCTGGTGCCTGCCCTGTCTACAGCGCTGCTTCCGCAACGGTAAGAAAGGGCTGAACATGGATGGCGAAGGCGCAGGGACAATCCCAACCAATCTGCGACTTCTACTCGTGCTCGAGGAAATCGCACGCGTGGGCGTGCCAGTCACGCCCACTGAGATCAATGCAACCCTCGGGCTGCCCAAGCCAACCATCCACCGCCTCTTTTCCACGCTCGAGGAAGAAGGGTTCTTGCAACGCGATCTCGATGGGCGCGGTTATGCGCCGGGGCCACGCCTGCGCACCTTGGCGGGCGGGGTTCTGTCCTCGCTGCGCATCCGCACCGCGCGTCAGGCGATCCTTCAACGCCTGAGCCAAGAGGTCGGCGAAACCTGCAATATCGCTCTGCCGGATCGGGACGCGATGATCTATCTCGAGCGGGTCGAGACGCAATGGCCATTGCGCATACAATTACCCATCGGCACGCGTGTGCCGTTCTACTGTACCGCAAGCGGCAAGATGTATCTCAGCACGCTGGCGCGCAGCCACCTTGTGCGCTACCTCTCAGCCACCGATCTTGTGGCCCGCACTCCGAACACTCTGACCGATCCCGACGCGCTCTTGGCGGAAATTCAGCGTGTGCGTGATCAGGGCTATTCGCTCGACCGAGAGGAGTTCATGGAAGATATGATCGCCCTCGCTGTGCCGATCCTCGATGTCAATGACCGGTTGATGGCGACACTTGCCTTTCACGCGCCCACTCAGCGCTTCAGTATCGAGCAGGCGATGGATTTCTTGGATGCAATGCGCGCGGCGGCGGCGGATTTGTCGAAACTGGTCGCCTGAGGCGCGCTCAGACCCATTTCGCCAGAGGTGGCAGGCTCATCAACACGGCGTTGGCATCGTGTCCCGTGGCCAGCCCGAATTTGGTGCCCCGGTCATAGACGAGGTTGTATTCGGCGTAGAGGCCGCGATGCAGAAGCTGCGTGTCCTTGTCCGCGTCCGACCACGGCTGAATCCTGCGCTTTTCCACCAGCGGCACATAGGCGGGCAGAAAGGCGCGGCCGATGTCCTGCGTCAGCGCAAAATCGGCTTCCCAATCGCCTGTGTTGCGGTCATCCATGAAAATACCGCCCACGCCGCGCGCGCGGTTGCGATGCGGCACATAGAAGTACTCATCCGCCCAAGCCTTGAGTTTGGGGTAGAGATCGGCCCCGTGCGGGTCGAGATGCGCCTGCTGCTGGTCATGGAAATGCGCCGTATCCTCGGGATATTCGATACAAGGATTAAGATCCGAACCGCCACCGAACCACCACGCATGAGGGGTCCAGAACATGCGGGTGTTCATATGCACGGCCGGGCAATGTGGATTCTGCATATGCGCCACAAGGCTGATCCCAGAGGCCCAAAACTGTGGGTCACTGTCCATGCCGGGCACGCCCCGCGCGGCCATCGCACGCTGGGCCGCTTCGCCCAAGGTGCCGTAAACCTCGGACACATTTACACCGACCTTTTCAAACACCCGGCCGCGACGGAGCACGCTCATGAGCCCACCGCCGGCGTCCGATCCGTCATCGCTGTGGCGGCGGGTCTCGCTGACCTCGAACCGTCCGGGTGCCGCCTCTGACATTGGTCCGGTGACATGGCTGTCTTCCAACCCCTCGAAGGCGGCGACGATGTCGTTGCGCAATTGGCGGAACCATGCGGCGGCGCGGGTCTTCTGCTGGGTGAAATCGTCGGTCATTCGTCTTGTCCTAGGGCCATGATGCCTATTAGTGCGCCGGGGCCGCGCAGGGGTCAAGCAGAGTGCGTCCGCCATCCACCGTCATGATTTGCCCGGTCATGAATGCCGACCCATCGCAGGCCAGATAATGCACCGCCTCGGCCAGTTCTGCCGCCGATGCAATCCGACCCAGAGGGGTGTGACATTCGATGTCGCTTCGGTAATCGCTGTGTTCCCTCAGCGTTTCCTTGAGCGAAGCGCTCATGACCGAACCAAAGGCCAGGGCGTTGACGCGGATACGGTGCGGTGCCAGTGCCAGTGCCAGACTGCGCGTCATCTGATCAAGGGCGGCCGAGGCCACAGAATAGGCCAAAAGATCGGGATGCGTGCAGCGCGCGGCAATCGAGGACAGGTTCACGATGGTGCCGGCGCTGCCCTCGGTCTGGCCCTCGGATTGCTTGATCATCCGGCGCGCGACCTGCTGGCTCATGCGCAGCGCGGTCAAGAGGTTCTGTTCCAGCAGCATCTCCACTGCATCGTCATCCGGGTTGAGCGCGTCTGAAGGCACGACCTGACGGCAGGCATTGACGAGAATATCCACCTGCTCAAAGGCGTCAATCGTCGCTGACAGCAGATTGGCCTGCGTCAGCTTTTGCCGCAGGTCGCCTGCAAAATACCGGATGTTGCTGCTGTCGTCATTCTCGCCCAATTCCTTGATCAGGCGCGCCTCGTCCATATCGGCAAAGACGACATTGGCGCCCTTGTCCGCGAAATGACGTCCAATGGCGAGGCCGATGCCATTGGCGCCCCCGGTGACAATGGCGGTTTTCCCGGTAATGGAGAAGGACATGTCTGGCCTTTCAAGCTGGGTCCATGGCGCACGGGCGGTGCTATCGGCCCTGTCGCATCGGACGGCTGGCGTGGAGTATCTTGAAGCGCGTATCGCCTGTAACCTCGATGACCGAGCTAAAGGCTTGCGCAAGCGTGGTTTCATAAGGCAGGTGGCGGTTCGCGACCATCCAGAGGCTACCCGAGGGTTTGAGCATTCCCGCTGCCGATCGGATAAAGGCGCGGCCCATATCGGGATCGGCGCTGCGGTTCTCGTGAAAGGGCGGGTTCATGATGACGCTATCGGCACGCGCCTCCGGCTGCCAAACGGTTGCATCGGCCCAGTAAAACTGCGCGCGTGAATCTGTCACATTCTTGCGTGCACAGTCGAGGGCCGCATGATCCGCCTCGACCAGATCAAGCCGCGCGATGCTTGCGCGCTCCAGTGCTCGTGCACTCAGATAGCCCCAGCCCGCGCCCAGATCGACTACATGCGCGCCAAGCGCCTGCGGCAGGCTCTCGGCCAGGAAGCGCGATGCCGGATCGATGGCATCGGCCGAAAAGACCCCCGGCGCCGTGACAAAGCCGTCTGCGATGGGCTGCGATGCGGTGGCGGTCCAATCGGCAAACTCTGGACCTGCGGCAAAGCTGAAAATCTTTCCGTGCGCTTTGGAGAGTGGCGCGCTGACCGTCACACGGCGCCGGCAATCGCGCAGCAACGATTCGATGCCATCGGTCTTGAGACCATCCACGATGATCGGGCCATCGGTGACAGCGGCGGCCTCTGCCAAGAGCGCGCGCGCCCGCGCCTTTGCGCGGGGTAGACAGAGGATTGCGGCACCATACCGCCCCTCGGTGGCAATGGCACAGTCATATCCCAAGCTGGCAAAGTGATCGTGATCGGGCTTGAGCGCAGTAATCACTTGCACGCGCTCTTTAGGTAGGGCCGACAGATCAGCACCTGCGCGCGGGGTTAAAACGGCAATGCGTCCCGCCTCGGGCAGGGGCGCAACCCCGTCGGCGAGGGCAAGTGTCAGGCGAGTGGCAAGGGCCAAGCTATTCTTTTTCCATGGTGCATTGCAGCGGATGTTGGTGACGACGCGCAAAATCCATCACCTGAGCCACCTTGGTTTCTGCGATTTCGTGGCTGAAGACACCAACCACAGCCAGTCCCTTCTTGTGAACGGTCAGCATGATCTCAAAGGCCTGCGCATGCGACATGCCGAAAAATCGCTCGAGCACAGCGACGACGAATTCCATCGGGGTGTAGTCGTCATTCAGTAGCAAAACCTTGTAAAGCGGCGGACGCTTGGTCTTGGGGCGTGTTGCAACGACCACCGCAGGATCGCCCGCGTCCTCCTTGGGCCCGGTCAGTGTCATCGGATGCTGGATCATTTCAGTCGCACACTCGGATCATTGCCATGTGACAGGGTCTGTTTCATGACGTCTATATATCGTTTGACCGGGGTTAGAAAAGGGTTCCCGTGAAAGAAGCCATTCAATCCACCGCGTCTGTGACCGGCGCGATAAGGTCCGCGCCCCGTGCGCGGTTGGAATTGACCGCAGGGGCGACACGCCACATCTCCAGACAATCCTCGGGCGCTGAGCGCATCAGCCGCGCCGCGCCATGCCCTGTCTCGCCCAGCCAGAGCGGCCAGTCCTGCGGCTCGAGGATCACGGGCATACGGTGATGCAGCTGCGCCATGCTGTCATTGGCAGCGCAGGTGACAATCGCGCAGGTGTCAATCCGCTCGGCCCCGCGCGCCCAGCTTTGCCATATCCCGGCCATGACCAACGGTGTGCCATCCCGCCGCCGGATGAACCATGGCAGGCGGTTGTCGCCGTCGCGGGTCCATTCGTAGAACCCCGTGCATGGGATCAGGCAGCGGCGCGCGCGCGCCGCCTCGCGAAAGGCGGGCTTGTCGGCGATGGTCTCGGCGCGGGCATTGATCAAGAGCGGTCCGGCGGTCAGGCTGTCATACCAAGAGGGCAGGAATCCCCACCGCAGGGCCGAAAGCCGCCGCGCGCCGCTCTCTCCCAGACGCACGGCGGCGATCCGCGCCGTGGGACAGACGTTGTAATCTGGGGGCTGGGGCAGGTCATTGTCGGGGGCCGCGCCAAAGAGTTGCGCCATCGCGTCGTTTGGCAGGGTGATGACAAAGCGCCCGCACATGCCCGCCGCCGCGTCAGGGCTGACGGGGCAGGCCGGTGCCGATCATCGAATCGCGCGTGACGAGGCTGGCCAATTGCGCCTCGTCCAGACCCTCTGTGCCTTCGGGGCGCGCCGGTAGCACGATATAGCGCATGTCGGCGGTGCTATCGTGGACGCGCACTGTGACATCATCGGGCAGATCGAGGCCGAATTCGCGCAGCACCGCGCGCGGTTCGCGTACCGCGCGGCTGCGATACTCCCGCGTTTTGTACCAATCGGGCGGCAGGCCCAAGAGATTGCGCGGATAACAGGAGCAGAGTGTGCAGACGATGAGATTATGGGTCTGCGCGGTATTCTCGACCGCGATCAGGTGGAGCGGACCGATGTCGAACCCCATCTCGCGGCTGGCGGCAGAGGCATCCGCCAAAAGCCGCGCCTTGAAATCGGGATCGACCCAAGCGCGCGCCACCACTGCCGCGCCATTGGCCGGGGATCGGGCATCCATCGCCTCAATCTGTGCGGCAATCTCGGCAGGGGTGATAAGGCCTTTTTCCAGCAGCAATTCGCGCACCGCGATTTCCATACGCTGCCAATAGGTCAGTGGGCCATCATTATCGGCGCGGTAAGGGTGTCCAGAGGGGCTCATTCCCTCGTGGTGGAAATGGTCGTGATCGTGGTGGTCATGGGGCATGGTGATCCACCTTTTCGAGCCAATGCGCGTAGAGTTCGGCATCGAGCGTGTCGTCGGGGTTCTCGGCCGCCTCACCCCAGATGTCGCGCATGGCAAAACGCACGCGGTAAAGTGGCTTTTCCTCGGCAGGCAGGCCGTATGCCAATTGCTCGGGGTTGCGAAATGCCCCCAAGGGCCGCTCGATCACGCCCTCCTTGCCACGCAGATACCACGGCGCGCGCACATGGCCCGGCGGCGTGAGAGCCTTGACCCGTACCCGCTCAGCCATCTTGCGCCTCGGCATAGGTGGGGCCACGGGCCGCGACCGCCTCCATCCGGGTGGCCAGCTCTTCCAGCGAGTAGACCCCGGCTTCCAGCAGGTTCTGGTTCACGGCGGCGATCCAGCGTTCGTAATAGGAGTGTTTCTCGAAGGCGTCCTCGCCCATATCCTCGAGCGCGCGGCGCAGCCCGTCGACGGTAAACAGTCCCTTTTGCCCGCAGAGCACCATCAGCGCGTCGATACGCTTCTCCCAAAGGGCGAAGTCATGCCCTTCCATTGGCACAGGCCCGGCAGCCTGTCCGCCCATGTCATGCCAACGGCGTCCATTCCAATCGCTCATGACAAGAAGCGTAGGAGGGAAGGCAGGGCTTGTCCAGAGGTCACGCGCCATCGTCCTCAGGGGCGGTGACATAGGCGATCTCGCTTGCCGCCTCGAGGGTGCGCACGGCGTTGACCACTGCGGTCATGGCCTCTTCGGCATCGCGCAGGCGCACGCGGCCGCGCTCTTGCATCTCCTCGCGCATGGCTTCGGCCATACGTTTGCCCATGTTATTGAGGATGAACTCCGCCACCGGCGCCAGGTCGCCCGAGGCCGCCCCTGCAAGCGCCGTGACGAGGACAGCCTGATCCACCTCGCGGGTGATGCGTGGAATATCGGTGGGTTTTACCCGGTCGGGAATATGCACAAAGGTAAAGATTGCCCGCCGCACGAGGTTTGCAAATTCCTGATCGGCTTCGTCCAATCCTGTCAGGACGTCATCGCGCGTCGCGGCGGGGGAGAAGTTGAGGATTGCGCCGACACGCTCGACCGCCCCTTGGGCAAAGGCGGCCTCTGGAATGTCATGCAGTTCCGCCGCGAGCGCCAGACCGATCCTGTCCACCGCTTCCGGGCTGACTACGCCGGTTTGCGACACGGCATAGGTGATCCGCCGCGCCAGTTCACCGGGCAGTTTGCCCAAGAGATCTGCCGCGCGCGCCACGTCGAGCTTGGACAAGAGCACCGCCGCAACCTCGGTGCTCTCGCGTTCGACAATCGGGATGAGCGCGTCAAGATCGGCCTGTTTCACCTGCTCCCAAGGATCGCCCTGCTGACGCACGCCCGCTTCTTTGCGCAGGCGCGCGGCGGTTTGTGGACTGATCCGACCATCAAGCGCGCTGAGCGCCCCTGCCACCCCGCGCGGAAAGGTCAGGCCCATGCCCTCCAACTCCTGCGCGAACTCCGCGACCACATCGGCGAGCGTGCCGCGGTCGACATAACGCATCGACCCCATCTGTGTGGTCAACCGTACCTGAAGCACATCCGGCAGGTCGGTCAGCGCGATTTCGGCACCCTCATTGATCAGAAACCGGACGATGATAGCCGCCTTTTGCGAGCGGGTCAGATGGGCCGCCACCCCGCCACGATGGGGCGGGGCCAGACGGGCCAAGGGAGTGGGTGCTTTCATCGCGGGCCTCTCTGCGGGTCAGGGCTGACCTTAGAGGCCAAAGGGTGAAGAATTCTCTAAACCTGACGCGGGATTTCGGTGGTTTCCCAGATGACGCCGCCCGTGCTTCGTGATAGGGCCAAACCATGAGCCAGATGCCCAGCAAGATCGAAATCCTGCAATGGATTTCGGACAACCCGACCCTCACCGCGAAACGCGATATCGCCAAGGCCTTTGGCATAAAGGGGGCTGCGCGGATCGACCTCAAGCGCCTGCTCAAGGAACTGGAGGACGAGGGCCACCTGGAAAAGCGCAAGAAGACTTATCGTGACCCTGATCGCCTGCCACCCGTGAGCGTGTTGCAGATCACCGGACCAGCCTCTGACGGCGAGCTTTTGGCGCGTCCCCTCGAGTGGACGGGCGAGGGTGTGGAACCCGTTGTGCTGCTCGTTCCACGGGCCTCGGATCCTGCAATGGGAGCGGGAGACCGCATCTTAGCGCGGCTGCAAGAGGTCAAGGGCGAGACCCACCATTACGAGGCGCGGCTGATCCGTCGTATCGGTACCAATCCACGCAAGGTCTTGGGGATTTTCCGCAAGGGGGCCGAGGGCGGGCGTATCCTGCCAATCGACAAGGGCGACGGCAAGGAATGGCTGGTGGCTGCCGATGCCACAGGCGGTGCGCAGGACGGCGAACTGGTCGAAGGGGAACAGGCGGGGCCGGTGGGCCGCATGGGGCTACCAAGGGCGCGGGTGCTCGACCGGCTGGGCGATCCCTCGGCACCCAAGGCCGTGTCGCTGATTGCGATCCATCAGCACGGAATCCCCGATACCTTTCCCGATGCGGTGATCGCCGAAGCGGATGCGATGAAACCGGCGGGGCTCAAGGGCCGAGAGGATCTGCGCGACCTGCCGCTGATCACCATCGACCCATGGGATGCGCGCGACCATGATGATGCGGTCTGGGCCCATGCCGATGACGATCCGAAGAACCCGGGCGGGCATGTGATCTGGGTCGCGATTGCCGATGTGGCGCATTACGTGCGCCCCGGCACCGCGCTGGACCATGAAGCACGCAAGCGCGGCAACTCAAGCTATTTTCCCGACCGCGTGGTGCCGATGTTGCCTGACCGGTTGTCGGGCGATCTGTGTTCTCTGCACGAAGGGGTGCCGCGCGCCTGTATCGCGGTGCGGATGCAGATCACCGCGACAGGCGACAAGATCGGGCATCGCTTTGTGCGAGGGCTCATGCGCTCTGCCGCCTCGCTGACCTATCAACAGGTGCAATCCGCGCAGGATGGCGCGCCGGATGACAAATGCGCGCCACTTATGGAGGAGGTGATCACGCCGCTCTATGCCGCCTATGCTGCCCTTGAAGAGGCGCGGCGGCGGCGTCAGCCGCTTGATCTCGACCTGCCCGAGCGCAAGGTTGTGCTGAGCGATGCGGGTAAGGTTCTGTCGGTGAATTTCACCGAGCGGTTGGAGGCCCACAAGCTGATCGAGGAATGTATGGTGCTGGCCAATGTGGCCGCCGCCGAAACGCTGGTGGCGCGCAAATCGGCGCTCTTGTTCCGGGTGCATGAGGAACCAAGCCCCGAGAAGCTCGACGCGCTGCGCGACGTGGCAGCGGCGGCGGGGATGGTTCTGGCCAAGGGGCAGGTGCTGAAAACTGCGCATCTTAACGCGCTTTTGCATGCCGCGCGCGACACGGACCATTCCGAAGTCATCAACATGTCCACCCTGCGGGCCATGACGCAGGCCTACTATGCACCGCAGAATTTCGGGCATTTCGGTTTGGCCCTTCAGGCCTATGCGCATTTCACATCGCCCATTCGGCGCTATTCCGATCTGGTTGTGCACCGAGCGCTGATTTCGGCGCATGGCTGGGGCAAGGACGGCCTGAGCCACGAGGAAGAAGCTCAGCTTGAGGCCACGGCGCAGCACATCTCCGATACCGAGCGCCGCTCGATGATGGCTGAGCGTGACACCAATGATCGCTATCTGGCTGCGTTCCTGTCGGAACGGCTGGGCGAGGAATTCACCGGACGGATCAGCGGCATCGCCAAGTTCGGGGTCTTTGTGAAACTGGACGAGACCGGGGCCGATGGGCTGATCCCGGTGCGCTCATTGGGGCGTGAGTATTTCCATTTCGACCGCGAGGCGGGGACGCTGATGGGGTCTGATACCGGGCTCCTGATTGGACTTGGGCAGCGCGTCACGGTCAAGCTGGCCGAGGCCGCGCCGGTGACAGGTGGCATCGCGCTGGAACTCGTGAGCCTTGATGGCGAGACTTTGCCAAAGGGCCCGCGGGCCTCTCGAGGTAGACCGCCCAAGCGCAAACTGGGCAGCGCCAAGCGCAAAGCGGCGGTTGATCGCCGCAAGGCGGAGCGTAAGCGGCGGTAGCGCAGGTGTTATCGAAGCCCGTCGCGGGCGATTGCAACCGCAAGATCCCGCACCGCTTGGGCGCGCGCGGCGGCGATGGCAGTTGCACCCGCCTCAAGCGGCAACGGCACGCTCAGATCAAAGAGTTGCGCCCTTGCGCGGCCAGTCTCGGACGACACGAAATATTGCCCGGCAAGGCGGAACATGCCGCCCTCCTGTGCCAGCATCTCTTCGACCCGCACCTCGACCTGCGCCTCAGGAAATCCGCCAAAGGGCCAAGGCTCTGCCGCGATCTTGGCGCCCGTGATCTGCGCCAGATGACGGCTGAGTTCCAGCGTGATGGCGCGGCTTGGGTCATCCGCCCAGAAGAGGCCCGGTTGGGTGCGCAGTACGCCCGCCGCATCCGAAAGATAGACGTCCTCGCCCGCCGCGTAGCCTGGCAAGGACACTTCGCGCAGCGCGACCGACGCAAAGGCGATCCGCAGCTTGGTCTCGACCGGCGCGCGCGGCACGGTCAGGCGCTGTTCGGGCGCAGAGGTGCAAGCGGCGAGTGTGGCAAGCACGAGGACGGCAGAAAAGTTCTTCATTCTCATCATCTTCCCAACAGCAGCGAATTCGGATTGCGTTCAATCGCACGGGCCAATGATGACACGGCGCGGGCGGCGCGTTCAACCTCGCGCATTGCCGCGCGGGCGTCGCGGCCCACGCCATTGTCCGCAGCATAGCCTGCCAATGTGCCGCGCGCCTGTGCCAGCACCGCCTCGGCTTCGGCAATGAGACCGGGAAGATCGCGCCCTGCCTCGGCAAAGGTATCCGCCGCGTCGCGGGCCGAGCCGAGGGCCGCCGTGGCATTCTCGACTACGCCGCCTTGGCGCAATTGCGCCAGCACGCTGCGCAATTCTTCAAGGGTGGCATTCAGCGTACCTGGCAACGCCTGCGCGCCCTCTCCGGCGATCAACGCATCCGCGCTGCGGATGAGCTCGGTCAGCTCTGCTGCCAAGGCGTCAATCTCGACACTCTCGGCCTTTTGCGCCACGGCATCCAGCCGCGCGACAAGATCGGGTACGCCGCTGACCGCGTCGCTCACCCCTTGCGAGGCCGCGGAGGCATCGCTGAGCGCGGTACTCAGCTTGGTCGCCAGTGCCTCTTGCGCGATTTGTGCGACCAGCGTTTCCATCTCGGTCAGCAACGCATCAAGCCGCGCGGGAAGGGCCTGAACCTCTGGCGCGCCGATGACGCCGCGTGTCTCATCCAAAAGCGCGTTGACACTGCCCGGTATGTCGCGGGTCTCGCTGCTCGAGACAAGCGCATTGGCATTTTGCATGAGAGCGATCGCCTCGGCCATCACCTCTTCGATGGGCAGGGCGTTGATCCGCTCGAAGACGCCTGTCGCGGTGGCCGAAACATCGGCGATCTCGCTGTCGGTGGTGGGCAGGAGCAGGTCGCCGCCCTCCATCGTTTCGATCTCGGCTGGGGGGGTATCGGGGACATCGACCAGTTCGATCTTGAGCCCGCCCGTCAGAAGCGAGGCCGAGGCGAGGCGCGCGCGCAGCCCCCGCGCGACGCTTTCGTGCAGATACTCCAACGCCGTCTCGCGCCCTGCGGCTCCCTCCAGTCCCAACCGACCGGGTCGTATCGCCAGATCCACCAAAAGCCGCACGCGCCCGTCGCCGAACCTGTCCTCGTCCACCACGCCATTGAGAGCGCTCACCTGACCGACGCGCAGCCCGTTCCATTCCACCGGAGCATCGACGGTGAGGCCGGCAATATTGTCCTCGAACACCGCGGACAGCGTTAAGACTTCGCTGTCATCGCCGCGAAAGAGGCTGGCGCGGGCGGCGGATTCCTCTGGGTAGACGGTATAGTCGTCCCCGGCGCGTGCTGCGGTGCCGCCAGAAATCATCGTCTCGAACGTCACACCACCCGATACGAGGGCCGCCACGGATGAAAAATCGAGCTGCGCGCCGCCGGGCCCCAGCGAAAAGGAAAACCCGGACGTGTCCCAAAACCGCGTGGCGCTGTTGATCAGCCGATCATGCGGGGCAAAGATCAGCGCCTCCGCTTCTGCCGAGGCCCCATCGGCGGTGATCCGCGGTCGCCCGATGCGCCCCACCTCGATACCGCGATAGACCACCGGTGCGCCCTCGACCAGCGAGGCACGCCCCTGCGCGCGCAGCATGAGGCGCAGTCCGTCCTGTCCCACACGCTCCAGCGGGGCATCGGGCAGGCCGGTGATCTGCGTGACTGCCGCACCGGGGCTATTATCCCACAGACCCTCGATATACACGCCCGAGAGCACCGTCCCCAGGCCCGTCACCCCCCGCGCTGTGACCTGGGGGCGCACGACCCAGAATTGGGCATCCCCGTCGATATAGGGGGCTACCTCCTGATCCACGCGAACCTTGACCAGCACGCGGTCCAGCCCGGGCGCAAAGCTTACATCCTCAACCATCCCGACGGTGACATCGCGATAGCGCAATTCGGTCGTCCCCGCGCGCACGCCAGACGCGTTATCAAAGGCGATCTCGAGGAGTGGCCCACGTTCGGAATAGGCCTGCCATGCAACACCCAACACGACAAGCAGAGCCGCCAAGGGCACAAGCCAGATCACCGAGATGCGGTCGATCAGGCTGCGCCCTGCTGGGGTGACGGGGGGCTCTGGCGGCGGCGTGGCGGTTTGGGTCACGTTTGGCGGTCCTCTTGATCGTCAGGCGGGCGGGCGCTGTCCCAGATCATGCGGCTATCAAAACTCTGGGCTGAAAGCATGGTGAAAATCACCGAAAGGGCGAAAAACAGGCTGGCGCGCCCCGGCGTGATCGTGGCCAAGGCCTGCAATTGCACCAGAGACGACAGAATAGCCACAACGAAGACGTCGATCATGGACCAGCGGCCGATATATTCCACAATCTCGTAAAGCAGATGTTGCCGCGCCTGTGACAGGCGCGTGCCACGCCATACGCCAAAGGCAAGGCCGGCCAACACGAGGAATTTGGCCACCGGGATCACCACACTGGCCACTAGAATGATCAAGGCCACGCCCCAGTTGCCATGCTGCGCCAATGTCACGGCACCGCCCACGATTGTGTCGGACTGCGTGCTGACCAATGTCCGCGTCTCTAGCATAGGGTAGAGGTTGGCGGGAATGTAACAGCCAAGACCCAACAACCACCATGCCCAGACCTTTTGCAGGGCCATGGGATCGCGGGAGTGCAAGATGCTGCCGCAGCGCGGACAAAGGGCCGTGCCGAGCGGGGCAACTCTCATACAACGGGTGCAGCCGACCAGGCCCATGTCGCGCGCGGTTCTCATTGATCCAGCGAGGCCCAGATCGAATAGCGGCACATCAGGCTGTCCGTCGCCACGACGAGCACCACAAGTATCGCGAACATCCACGCGGCCGGACCAAAGGCCACGTCGGCCAAATCGCTCAGCTTGACCAAGGCAACCGCGCAGCCGATGGCGAAAATCTCGGCCATGGACCAAGGCACGAGCGCCTCGGAGAGGCGAAAGGCGGGGCGCGCAAGGGGCGCAGGCGGGCGGTCACCGATGATGGGGGCGAGCACATAGATCAACAAGAGCAGGCGCAGCGCCGGGATCACCACGATAAAGAAAAGCACGGCCACCGCCAGCACCGACAGCCCGCCCTCGAACACGAAAGCCGCCTGCAGGATGGATGCGTCATGATGCATCCCGCCCGCCCCGATGGACAGGAACGGAAAGAGCACCGCCGCCACGATGAGAATGAGCACCGTCAGCGCGAGGGAAATCAACTGTTTGCCCGCCTTGCGCCGGGGCGCGATCAGCACCGTATGGCAGCGCGCGCAAACTGCGCGTTGCCGCATCGCCACCTCTGGCGCTGTATAAACCAGATCGCAGGTCGGGCAGCAGATGAGGCCCGCCAGAGCGCCGCTGTCCGCCTCGCAGGCGCTCACGAGCGTTTCAGCAGCGCCAGCAGTTCCTGCGACGGCAGGCCATCTGGCGTCGCCCCCACGGATTGCTGAAAGGCGCGAATTGCGTTGATCGTGTTGGGGCCGATGATGCCGTCGATCTTTTCGATGGCGAAACCCTTGCGTTGCAGACGGCGCTGCATCTCCATCCTTTCCTCAAAGGACAGGGGGTTATAGCCGCGAGGCCAGGCCCCACGGATTTCAGGCCCTCCGCCGATCCGGTCCGACAGATGCCCGACGCCAAGCGCATAGGCATCGGAATTGTTGTAGCGCTTGATCACACCGAAATTGTCAAAGACCATGAAGGCTGGCCCCTGAAGCCCTGCAGGCAGCAGGATCGAGGCATTGCCGTAATCGCGCACCGCGCGTCCATCCATGCCGACGACGCCTTGCGCCGCCCATTGTGACGGCAGGCGCTTGGCCTTGGCCGCCCCGGCGCTGAAGCCACGCGGCACTTGCACCTCGACACCCCAGGGCTGACCCTTGGTCCAGCCAAAGCGTTTGAGATAGGCCGCGGTCGAGGCGAGGGCGTCCGTGGGGTTGTCCGACCAGATGTCACGCTTGCCATCGCCGGTGAAATCCACTGCATAGGCGAGGTAAGAGGTTGGCATGAACTGCGTATGCCCCATGGCACCAGCCCAAGAGCCCTTCATGTTCTCTGGCGTCACATCGCCAGATTGCAGGATCTGCAAGGCGGCGATGAGCTGTTTTTCAAAGAATGCCCCGCGCCGTCCGTCATAGGCCAGCGTTGCCAACGATTGAATCAGCGGCAGATCGCCCAGCCGTTCGCCATAGGTGCTCTCCATGCCCCAGACGGCAGCGACCACCTCTTTTTCCACGCCGTAATGCGCCTCGATCCGTTCCAGCGCGCGGCGGTGCTTGCGCAGCGCCTCTTGCCCGTTCTTGACCCGGACGGGTGAGACGGCGCTGTCGAGATAATCCCAGATCTCGCGCTTGAATTCCGATTGGTTGCGGTCCTTGGACACGATCTCGGCATTGAAGGTCACGCCGAGAAAGGCGCGGTCGAACACTTGACCGCTGATCCCCTGCGACAGGGCGCGGCCCCGAAAACCGGCAACCCAACTGTCGAAGCGGGGGTTTGCGTTAACCGGCACGATGGCAGTCTCTGACACGCCAGAGGGGCGCATCTGGGGACGGAGGCTGCGTATCGGCACGTCACTGGCCACAATTACCGCTGCCGTGATGAGACCAGAACCGGGCCGCATCTGGGGGCGCAACGATTGCTCAACTGCTTGGGCCAACCCTGGGGATGCCCCGATCAGAACGCTCAATAGTCCTAGATATGCTGCTCGCATGGCCCGGCCTCTTTGTTGTGTGGCTCTGGTCTCAAGATAGCCCGATTGTTTCCGAATCAAAAGCGATCTCAGGATGCGCGCGCGCCGGATTGCCGATTGTCCGGGTGCGAAACGAAAAGGCGCGGCGATGCCTCGCCGCGCCGTTCTATTTTCATCAAGAGAAGCGATCAGGCCAGATCGAAGCGGTCTGCGTTCATCACCTTGGTCCACGCGGCGACGAAATCGCGCACAAACTTCTCCGGGGCGTCGTCCTGTGCATAGATTTCGGCATAGGCCCGCAGGATCGAATTCGACCCGAACACCAGATCGACACGGGTGGCGGTGTGTTTCACTGCGCCCGATTTGCGATCGGTGATGTTGTAGGTGCCATCGCCGTTTGGTTCCCACTTGTAGCTCATGTCGGTGAGCGTGGTGAAGAAGTCCGTCGTCAGCGCGCCCACCTTGTCGGTAAAGACACCATGGGCCGTGTCGCCGTGGTTGGTTCCCAGAACCCGCATGCCACCGATGAGGCAGGTCATCTCATGTGCACTGAGGCCCATGAGCTGCGCCCGATCGAGCAGCATTTCCTCGGGGGACACGACATAGTCCTTCTTGAGCCAGTTGCGGAAGCCATCGGCCAGCGGCTCCAGCACTTCAAAGGATGCGGCATCAGTCATTTCCGCAGTCGCGTCGCCGCGACCGGGGGCAAAGGGCACCTCGATATCGAAACCTGCGGCTTTGGCCGCCTGTTCGATGCCGACATTCCCTGCCAGAACGATCACATCCGCCACACTTGCGCCGGTCTCTGCCGCGATGGGCTCGAGCGCGGCCAGCACTCGCGCCAGACGGGCAGGTTCATTACCTTCCCAGTCCTTTTGCGGGGCCAAACGGATGCGCGCGCCATTGGCACCGCCACGCAGGTCCGAACCGCGGAACGTGCGCGCGCTATCCCATGCGGTGGCAACCATGTCCGACAGGCTCAGACCGCTTGCGGCGATCTTGGCCTTGACGGCGGCGACGTCGTAGCCGGTCGAGCCCGCGGGAATCGGGTCTTGCCAGATCAGATCCTCTTGCGGGGCGTCCGGGCCGATGTAGCGGGTCCGGGGGCCCAGATCACGGTGGGTCAACTTGAACCACGCGCGGGCAAAGCAATCCTCGAAATAGGCCTGATCGGCCATGAATTTTTCGCAGATGGCGCGATAGGTCGGGTCCATCTTCATCGCCATGTCCGCATCGGTCATCATCGGCATGACGCGCTTGGTCTCGTCGGTTGGATCGACCGGCATGTCCTCTTCGCGAATGTCGATGGGCCGCCATTGCTGCGCACCGGCGGGGGATTTGGTGAGTTCCCACTCATAACCGAACAGCAGTTTGAAATAGCCCATGTCCCACTTGGTCGGGTGGGTGGTCCATGCACCCTCGATGCCCGAGGTCACGGCATTGGTTGCCTTGCCGCCGAGGTTGGGGTTGACCCAGCCAAAGCCCTGATTTTCCACATCTGCCGCTTCCGGCTCTGCGCCCAACGCGGACGCATCACCATTGCCATGCGCCTTGCCTACCGTGTGGCCGCCGCAGGTCAGGGCTGCGGTTTCCTCGTCATTCATGGCCATGCGGGCGAAGGTTTCGCGCACCTGACCGGCGGTCGCCAGAGGATCGGGTTTGCCGTTCACGCCTTCGGGATTTACATAGATCAGGCCCATCTGCACGGCGGCGAGGGGGTTCTCCATGGTGGCCGGGTTCTCGACGCTCTCATAACGGCTGTCAGAGGGGGCCAGCCATTCTTTTTCAGCGCCCCAGTAGGTGTCTTTCTCGGGGTGCCAGATGTCTTCGCGACCGAACGAAAAGCCAAAAGTTTTGAGGCCCATCGACTCATAGGCGATGTTGCCCGCGAGCAGGATCAGGTCGGCCCAGCTCAGCTTGTTGCCGTATTTCTTCTTGACCGGCCAGAGCAGGCGACGTGCCTTGTCGAGGTTGCCATTGTCCGGCCAGCTGTTCAGGGGCGCAAAGCGGATGTTGCCATGACCGCCGCCGCCACGCCCATCGGCCAGACGGTAGGAGCCGGCGGAATGCCATGCGAGACGGATCATCAGACCACCGTAATGGCCCCAATCGGCGGGCCACCACTCCTGACTGTCGGTCATCAGCGCCTTGACGTCGGCCTTGACCGCCTCGAAGTCGAGGGTCTTGACCTCTTCGGCATAGTTGAAGTCTGCGCCGAGCGGATTGGTTTTCTGGTCGTGCTGATGCAGGATGTCGAGATTGAGGGATTTAGGCCACCAATCCATGACGCTGGCGCCTGTTTCGGTCACGCTGCCATGCATAACCGGGCATTTGCCGATGTTGTTGCCGTCCATTTTTGTCTCCTACCTGAAGCGTTTTCGTCGGTGAGTGGTTGGATTCGCCGCTAAGGATGCGACCGATTCCAGAGGCCACGCGCGTTATCCTCGCGCGGTGTAACAGATGCTTTTAATAATTAATAATTGGATTTACTAAATGTAATCATAATCTATGATTATTGCGTGTGATCTCGCCGCAAGCGAAATACGCCCGTGCCCGTGGCGATGAGGGTGCCGTTATCATCCCACACCATGCCTTCAGCGAAATAGGTGGATTTACCGCCGCCCGTGCGCCGTGCCTCGGCGATCAGCTTCTTTCCGTTAGCCTGCCCCAGATAGTTGACCGTAAGCGACAGGGTGAGCGCCATCTGCTGTCGCGCGGGATCGCCGGTATAGCACCCGGAAAACCCCATGGCGGTATCGAGCATGGTCGCGTGAATGCCGCCATGGGGCAAGCCTTGGCGGTTCATCAGGAACGGTTCCAGCGGCAATTCCAGCCGCGCAAAGTCCTTGGACCAGGCAATCAGGCGATATCCAAGATGGCTTTGCAGCGCCGAGGGCGGTTCGAGCAGGTTTGGGTCAAGGTCTTGTGTCATGTCTTGTCCTTGGTAGCGCACAGGCCCGCGCGGGCGAATTCCGGCACATAGTCCCCAAGACGCAAGCCGCGTGCAGGGTCCGAGGCGTTGCCATCCAGAGCGCGTTTCTTGACGCCTTGCAGAATGGCCGCCATGCGGAAATAGCTGAAGGCGAGGTAGAAATGGAACCCCTCGATCGGGGCAATTCCGCGTCGTTCGCAATAGCGGGCGATAAACTCCGCATCCGACCAAAGACCAAGGGCGGCACGGTCCACTCCCGCCAACCCGCGCCCCTCCGCGGTTGCGGGCATCGACCATTGCATGATCACGGCGGCAAGATCGGCATAGGGGTGGCCGAGCGTGGACAACTCCCAATCCAGTACGGCGGCGCAGGCGGTGCCGCCGTGTTCGAAAAGCAGATTGTCGAGCCGGTAGTCGCCATGCACCAGCGTGCGTTGCCCGTCATCGTCGGGAATACGTGCATCAAGCCATGCCATGAGGGCGGTCATGTCGGGCAGGTCCTCGGTGGCGGTGGCAGTATATTGCGCGCACCAGCGGTCCACCTGACGGCGATAGTAATTGCCAGAGGGGCCATAATCCGTGAGGCCGGTTTGCACGAGGTCCACGTTGTGGATCGTGGCGAGAACGCGGTTCATCTCGTCGATGATAGCGTGGCGTTCGGGCGCAGAGAGGCCGGGCATCGCGGGGGCATCAAAGGTGCGGCCCTTGACCTCGTCCATGATGTAAAAGGGCGTGCCGATGACACGCTCATCCTCGCACAAAAGGTGCATCCGGGCGACGGGGACGGATGTGCCGTAGAGCGCGCGCTGTACGCGGAATTCGCGCTCGACCGCATGGGCGGATTTCAAGAGCACGCCGGGCGGTTTGCGGCGCAGGACATAAGAGCACTTGGGCGTTGTCAGGCGGTAGGTCGGGTTGGATTGCCCGCCGCTGAATTTCTGTGCAGTAAGCGGCCCTTCGAAGCCCGGCAGATGCGCGGCAAGCCATGTCGCGACGGCATCGGTATCAAGCGTGCTCATGCATCGTCCCCGCGCAGGTCGGGGTGGATGTAGTCCCCAAACTGCTCGCGCAACGTGAGCTTCGAGACCTTGCCCGTGGCGGTCAACGGCAGCGCCTCGACCCAAAGCAGATCGTCAGGCAATTGCCATTTGGCGAAATGCGTTTCCATATGGGTGCAGACCTCTGCCAGCGTAGGGCGTTCTGCCCCTGCGGCCACCGCAACCAGGACGGGGCGCTCATCCCATTTCGGATGCGGTACGGCGATCACAGCACAGGCGGCGATGCCGGGATGCGAGAGGGCGGCGTTTTCCAGATCAATCGAACTGATCCATTCGCCCCCCGATTTCACAAGGTCCTTGGACCGGTCTCGGATCGTGAGCCGCCCTTCGGGGCTGACCGAGGCGACGTCGCCAGTGCCAAACCAGCCCTCGGCATCCATCGCAGCGCGCGTGGCCTCGGGGTTCTCGAAATATCCGCTGATGACGGTATTGCCGCGAATGAAGAGTTCGCCCGCCGCCTGTCCGTCATGCGGCAGGCGTTGGCCGGCGTCATCGACGATCTTGTACTCCACTCCAAAGAGGCGCCGCCCGGCGCAGCATTTGGCGGCGATACGCTCTGCCAGCGGTGCAGTCTGCATCTCCGGCGAAAGAACGCCATAAGCGCCGATGGGACTGGTTTCGGTCATGCCCCAGGCCTGCGAAACCACGACGCCGCGTGTCTCATAGGCCTCGATCATAACGCGCGGCATGGCCGAGCCGCCGACCACCAGATCGGCAAAGCCTGTGGGAATGCGCCCCTTTGCCTTGATTTCCGCCAGCAGCCCCGCCCAAACCGTGGGCACGCCCCAGGCGGAATAGACACTCTCTGCGTCCATCAGGCGAAAGAGGCTGGCACCGTCAAGGTTTGGCCCTGGCATCACCAGAGTCATGCCAGTGAGCGGCGCGACATAGGGCAGTCCCCACGCGTTGACGTGAAAAAGCGGCACCACGGGCAGTGCTCGCGCCCCGGCGCGAAAGCTGGAGGTCTGGCATAGCGGCACTTGCAGAGCATGCAAGAGCGTGGAGCGGTGGGTGTAGAGCGCGCCCTTGGGGTTGCCGGTCGTGCCGGAGGTGTAGCAAAGGCCAGCGGCGATCTCTTCGGGAAAGCTGGGCCAGTCAAAAACGGGGGACTGAGCCGCGAGCAACTCTTCGTAGCAGAGCGCGTCAAAGGCGCAGTCGGGCATGTGCGCGCGGTCGGTCAGGATGACAAAGCGCAGGTCGGATGGCAAGTCGGGCAAGAGCGCCTCGATCAGCGGCACAAAGGTGAGATCGAGAAACAAGATCCGGTCGCCGGCATGGGCGATGATATAGAGCAATTGTTCGCGTGACAGCCGTGGATTGAGAGTGTGGCACACCGCACCGATGCCCGAAATCCCATAATACAGCTCGAAATGCCGGTGTCCGTTCCATGCCAGCGTGCCGATCCGGTCGCCCGGTTCTACACCCAGTGATGTAAGCGCCTGCGCCAGCTGCGCCGCCCGCGCCAGCGTTTGCGGATAGGTCTGGCGGTGGAGATCGCCCTCGACCCGTGCGGACACGATGCCTTCGGCAGCATGCGCTTCGGCGGCGTGCAACAGGATGTCGATGATCCTGAGCGGCCGATGCATCATCTGGCCCTGCATGGTGGTTCCCTCCCTCGTGCCTCTGTCGCGACGGTGGCATGAAAGAAGAGGGGGATCAATCGGCTGGAGGGACCTTGACTTGTTGCGAATAATTCTCATATTCATTCTCATGTTGCAGTCTATGAAATCTCTTCCCTCACTGACCCGCCGCCGCGCGCTTGGCCTTGCGCTGGGTGCCGTGGCGCTGACCTCGCGTCCAGCCTTTGCCCAAACCGCCCCGTTAGAGGTGGTCGCCACCACCGGCATGATTGCAGATGCGGCCCGCGTTGTGGGCGGTGACCACGTGCAGGTGCGCGCCCTCATGGGGCCGGGGATTGATCCGCACTCCTATCGTCAGACCCGCAGCGATATTGCAGCGCTCGCGCGAGCCGATCTGGTGCTCTGGCACGGTCTCTATCTCGAGGCGCAGATGGAGGAGTTTCTCCTCAAGCTGGCGGCGCGGTCGCCGGTCGTTGCCGTTGGCGAGGCGGTACCGGAGAGCGCGCGCATCGCGCATGAGGATTACGAGGGGCGCTACGATCCTCACGTCTGGATGGTGCCGGAGCTATGGGGCGCGGTGGTGGACCGCATCACCGAAGCGCTGAGTGCCGCAAGACCAGAGAGTGCGCAGCTCTTTGTTGCCAATGCCGCGCGCTACAAGGACGATTTGGCGCGGCTGGGCATCTATGCAAAGGATGTTTTGGCCTCTGTGCCTGAACCGGCCCGCGTGCTGGTCACGGCGCATGATGCCTTTGGCTATTTTGGCCGCGCCTATGGCTACCGCGTCGAGGGTATCCAGGGGCTGTCCACGGAATCCGAGGCCGGTCTCGCGCGTATCCGTGATCTCGTTGATCTGTTGGTCAGCCGTCAAATCAGGGCGGTGTTTGTCGAGAGCACCGTTTCGGATCGCAATATCCGCGCGCTGATCGAGGGAGCGGCGGCGCAGGGCCATGAGGTGATCGTCGGCGGCGAGCTTTTCTCGGATGCCATGGGCACGCCCGGCACCTATGAGGGTAGCTATCTGGGCATGATCGACCATAATGTAACCACCATCGCCGCTGCATTGGGCGGCACCGCCCCGGCGCGGGGCATGGATGGCAACCTGTCAGCAGGGGGATGAGAATGCCATTGGAACTGGTCGGATCACGGCCCGCACCCGATACTGACAGCCCTCTGTCGATCCGGGGTCTGACAGTGTCCTATGGTGAAAAGCCTGCGGTTTTCTCCGTTGATGTCAGTTTTCGGCCTGGTCAGATGACAGCTATCGTCGGACCGAATGGTGCGGGCAAATCGACGCTGCTCAAGGCGGCGCTCGGGATCATACGGCCATTGTCAGGGCAGGTCACAAGCCTGGGCCGTCCGCTGAACGAGCGGCGCGCGCGGATTGCCTATGTGCCACAGCGCGCCAGTGTGGATTGGGATTTCCCGGCTCGCGTGCTCGATGTCGTGATGATGGGTCTCTCCCGCGAATTGGGCCTCTTGGGGCGGATCCGGGCGAGCCACCGCGCCCGCGCCGTGGCCAGTCTCGAGCGGGTCGGGATGGCGGGCTTCGCCCATCGCCAGATCGGGCAGCTTTCGGGCGGGCAGCAACAGCGCGTGTTTCTGGCGCGGGCCTTGGCGCAAGAGGCGGATCTGTATCTCTTGGACGAGCCCTTTGCCGGGGTCGATGCGGCCACGGAAAAGGCAATCATTGCGGTGCTGCACGGGCTTCGAGCCGAGGGCAAGACGGTGATTGCCGTGCATCACGATCTGGCCACGGTGGCAGATTATTTCGACCGTGTGTTTCTCATCAACACCACCGCAATTGCCGAAGGACCGGTGGCCGAGGTGTTTACCCCGGACCATTTGCAAACCGCCTATGGCGGTCGGCTGGCGCTCGCGCAAATGGGTGGCGCGGCGGCGGGTTGAGCATGCTCTGGGACGCTCTGACGCTGCAATTGGGGTACAACGCCACGCTGGTCACGCTGGGGGCGATGATGCTGGGCGTGGGGGCGGGGGCCACAGGCACCTATCTCTATCTTAGCAAGCGTGCGCTGGTGTCGGATGCGATCAGTCATGCCACCCTGCCCGGTGTCGTGCTCGGATTCATGGTGATGGTGACGCTTGGCGGCGAGGGCCGGTTTCTGCCCGGTCTCATGCTGGGGGCGGCGCTGTCGGCGGGGCTTGGCCTTCTCGCCGTCACATGGCTGAAGACGCGCACGCGACTGCACGAGGACGCGGCGATTGGTGCAGTGCTGTCGGTCTTTTTTGGCTTTGGCGTCGTGTTGCTGACGGTGGTGCAGGTGATGGATGCCGGGCGACAGGCAGGGCTTGAGACCTTTCTCCTTGGGGCCACGGCGGGCATGCTGCGCGATGAGGCGGTGACGATTGCGGCAGGCGGCGCTCTGGTGCTGGCGCTGGTGCGACTCTTGCATCGGCCCATGATCCTCGTGGCGTTTGATCCAGAATATGCGGTGGGGCAGGGGATGCGGCTTGCGCATGTCGATCTGGCGATGATGGGGCTGGCGCTGGCCATCACCGTGACCGGACTCAAGGTGGTGGGCCTCGTGCTCATCGTGGCGCTCTTGATCATTCCGCCGGTGGCGGCGAGGTTCTGGTCCGAACGTGCAGGTAATGTGGTGGTCATTGCAGGGATCATTGGCGGGCTGGCGGGCTATCTTGGGGCCGCGGTTTCTGCAACGGCGCCGGACCTGCCCACCGGACCGCTCATTGTGTTGGCGGCCTTTGCGCTGTTCGTGCTGTCGCTCTTGGTGGCACCGGGGCGTGGCGTGCTTGCGGCGTCGGTACGGCATATGCGGTTTCAGCGGCGAGTGCATCTGCGGCAGGGATTGTTGGCGCTGGGGGCCGGGCAGCCGGTTTATGAACCGCTGACCCTGCGCCTGATGCGCCGGGCCGGGCTGGCGCGGGCGGACGGGGTTGCGACTGAGGCAGGGCGCGCCATGGCGGCACGCGCGCGCCTGGACGAGCGGCGTTGGCAAATCCTGCGCTCTGACCCTGCGTTCGAGGCGGCAGCGGCACGCTATGACGGGCTGACACCGTTGGACGAGGTGCTGACAGGAGATCAGATTGCAGCCCTTGACCGGGGGCTTGGGCCAGAGGGGGCGGTGTGATGGGACAGGATTTTGTTATGCTGTCGCTCACGCCGCTGCTGATTGGCATTGCGGCGGCGGTGGCCTGTGCGCTGCCGGGGAACTTCCTGCTTTTGCGGCGGCAGGCGCTGATCGGCGATGCGATCAGCCATGTGGTGTTGCCGGGGATCGTGGCCGGGTTCCTTGTCACCGGGATGGTTGCCACCGGACCGATGATGTTGGGGGCGGCCGCGGCGGCGCTGGTGGCTGTCATCCTGATCGAGACAATCCGCCGCTTGGGCCGGATCGAGCCGGGGGCGGCGATGGGCGTGGTCTTTACCGCCATGTTTGCGGGCGGTGTGCTGCTCTTGGAACAAAGCGCTGCGTCCGGCGTGCATCTCGATGTGCAACACGCCCTCTACGGCAATCTCGAAAGCCTGATCTGGCTGGATGGTTACGGCTGGGGGGCGCTGACTGATCCGGCGGCCTTGGCTGGACTGCCGCCCGAATTGGGGCGCATGGGCGCGGTGTTGCTCTGCACCGCGCTCTTTATTGCGGTGCTGTGGCGACCGCTGGTGATTGCCACCTTTGACGAGGGGTTCGCCCGCGCCATGGGCATCCCCACAGCCATTTTAGGGTTGGCATTGGTGGCAGTGGCGGCTGTGTCGGCGGTGGCTGCCTTTGACGCGGTGGGTTCGATCATCGTGATCGCGATGTTCATCTGCCCGCCCGCAAGTGCCCGGCTGATGACGGACCGCTTGGGGCGTCAGGTGGCGTGGAGCGTTGTCTTTGCCACACTGTCGGCCGTCTTGGGCTATGTATTGGCGGGTTATGGTCCGCTCTGGCTGGGCTATGACAATGCAGTCAGCGCGGCCGGCATGATTGCCACGGTCTCGGGCGTGATCCTTGGGCTTGCGGCGCTGTTTGGTCCGCGTCGGCAGAGCGTCAGCCGCGCAGACGCCACGCCGCAATTATCAAGCCCGGCAGAATAGCCGCACAGCGCGCATAGCGCGGCAGCATCCGACGCGGGCTTGTGAGCGCGCGCCACAGCCATTCAAGCGCCAGACGTCGCATCCAAAGAGGTGCACGCGACTGTACCCCTGCGATGAAATCGAGCCCGGCCCCGATGCTGGCAAAGCCCATTTGCGGGAGAGCGGTATGGGCGCGCGCGGCGAGAATCTCTTGCCTGGGCGCGCCAAGCGCCAAAAGGCAGAGCCCCGCGCCAGAGGCGCGCAGCGCGGCGATCACCTCGGCCCCCTGTTGGCCCGCCGGATCGAACCCCATGGGCGGCGCGACCCGCGCGGCGATCACCAGCCCCGGCACGCGGGCGCAGAGCCCCTCGCCTGCGGCGCGCAGGGCATCTTCGGTGCTCCCCACAAGGGCCACGCTGACCCCCGCCTCAGCCGCCAGGCGTGCAATTGGCACCACCATATCCGCCCCCGGCACCAGCCCCACTGGACGCCCGGCAATGCGCGAGAGCCAAACCACCGGGTTCCCATCCGCAACCACCAGATTATGCTGCATATAGGCCGCCAGAAACGCAGGATCGCGACGCAACTTCACCAGATGGTCGAGATTGAGCGTTGCCAAGGCAAAGCCACGCCGCGCGCGCAACCGCTCGCTCAGGACAGACAGCAGGCGTGGGGTATCGCGGGGCGCAACCCGTATCACCTGATCCTGAATGTGAAATTTCACCCGAACCCCCTGCGACAGTCGCGGCCTTTAATGCTATATCAACTGTGACCCGTGGTGACACTAGGGCGAAATTGCGCGGCTTTGACGGCACTGCGGCCAATACCTGTGCCCGCGTTCCGTCGGGCGCGCGCAAAGGCTTGAAACCGTAGGGAAATGGTCAGATTCTCGCCATGATCCTGTGATTATCCAGAGGACGAGACACAGGGGCAATGATGCAGGTAGAGGGCAAAGAGAACAGCAGCCGAGAGGCAAGGCTGGGGCGCGTGGCGCTGGTAGGCTGCGGATTCGTGGCCGATCTCTACATGCGGTCGCTCGCGGCCCATCCCGAGATTGCCGTGATCGCAG
The DNA here is from genome assembly GCF_963972555.1 of uncultured Roseovarius sp. Classification (NCBI taxonomy): domain Bacteria; kingdom Pseudomonadati; phylum Pseudomonadota; class Alphaproteobacteria; order Rhodobacterales; family Roseobacteraceae; genus Roseovarius; species uncultured Roseovarius sp. The sequence goes on along the minus strand of NZ_CAXAUM010000014.1, from coordinate 6,651 downwards.
TCCACGACCATGACCCGGCGCGACTGGCCGCTTTTGCGGCGCACTGGGATGTTGTGGTTGAACCGACGCTTGCGGCGCTTTTGGCGCGGCTTGGTCCTGACGATGTTGTGCTGAACCTCACGAACCCTTCGTCGCATTATGCCGTGAGCCGCGCCTGTCTGGAGGCGGGACATCATGTGTGGAGCGAAAAGCCCCTGACGCTGGAGCTGTCGCAGGCCCGCGCCCTGCATGATTTGGCAGAGGCGCGTGGGCTGATGCTGGCCTCGGCGCCTTCATCTGTGTTGGGCGAGGCGGCGCAGGTGCTGATCGGCGCGGTGCGGCGCGGGTTGGCGGGCACGCCGCGGCTGATCTATGCCGAGATGGACGACGGGTTCATCCCCCAAGCCCCCTTCGCCAAATGGCAGAGTGAGAGCGGAGCACCGTGGCCTCATGCCGATGAATTCGCGGTTGGCTGCACGCTGGAGCACGCGGGCTATGTGCTGAGCTGGCTCATCGCCATGTTCGGCAGCGTGACGCGGGTGGTGTCGGCCTCTGCCGAGGTTATTCCGGACAAGCCTGGTGGCGCGCATGCGCCCGATGTTTCGGTTTCCACGCTGCATTTCGAGACAGGTCCGATGGCGCGGCTCACCTGCTCGATTGTGGCCTCCCATGATCACCGGCTGCGGGTGTTTGGAGACACCGGCGTTTTGCAGGTGCGCGAGGTGTGGAACAATGCCGCAGCCGTGCGATTTCACCGCCGTTTCACGCTGCGGCGCAGGCTGATCGAGCACCCATTCGCGCGGCGCATCCGCGCGCGTGGCCCCTCGCATCCCAAGGTGGGGAGGTGGGGGGCGGCGTCGATGAACTTCGCGCTTGGTCCAGCCGAGATGTTGGCGGCTCTGGCCGAAGGGCGCGCCTGTCGGTTGACCAACGCCATGGCGCTGCACCTGACCGAGGTGACGCTGGCCCTTCAGGGCCCCAGTGGCGTGGTGGAGATCGAGAGCCGCTGTGCCCCGATGGAGGTTGCGGCATGGGTCTGAACCTTCTTGTTACGGGCGCAGGTGGGTTTCTGGGCAGCGCTGTGGTTGCAGAAGCCCGCGCGCGAGGGCACACGGTGCGCCAAGTGACGCGCGCCGAAGTCGATCTGGCAAAAGGGGACCTTAGCGGGTTTCTGGACGGGATAGAGTGCGTGATCCATCTGGCGGGCTCTCTTTCCGGGGTTTGGGCCGTGCAGTCGCGCGATACGCTTAGTGCCACGCGTCGCCTCATTGCCGCCATGCAGGCGCAGCCCCTTCCGCCACGTCTGGTGCTGGCCAGCTCCATTGCCGTCTACAGCGCCGATGCGTCGGGCGTTGTCACCGAGGCCACGCCGCTTGAGGATCGACCGGAGCGGCGCGATGCCTATGCCCGCGCCAAGCTGGTACAGGAAGATTTGATGCGTAGCAGCGGCCTTCGCCATACGATCCTGCGTCCCGGCGCGATCCTTGGGCCGGATCGGGTGATGACCGCGCATCTGGGGCCGGGGATGGGCGGCACGCTCATACTGATGGAGCGGGGGGGCGAGGTGCCGGTGGTGTCGCTCACGGATTGCGCCCGCGCCTTTGTTCTGGCGGCAGAGACAGCGGGCGAGGGGCGGGCGCTCAATATCCTCGGGGCGGATCGGCCCACGCGGGCGCGATACGTCGCAGCGCTGCGACGCACAGGCTGGCCGCGCCATGTGCTGCCGTTCAACTGGCGGATGGTAGCACCCTTGGCATGGCTTCTCTCACCACTTGGCGCGCGCGTGCCAGGTCTCTTGCGCCCTGCCGTCCTGCGCGCACGGATGCGACCGGTTCGCTATGACATCACGGCGGCGGAGTTGGCGCTTGGCTGGGTGCCGCAGGATGATTTCGACACCGCCCTCGCGCGGGCGCAGGAGGGGGCGGCATGAGCCTGCGCATCGCGTATCTGACCGGCGAGTATCCGCGCGCCACCGATACCTTCATCCAGCGCGAGGTGGCGGCGCTGCGCGCGCGGGGGCTCATGGTCGAAACATGTTCGATCCGCCGCACCGGGGCCGAACATCACACCGGACCCGAGCAACGGGCCGAGGCGGCGGGGACATTTCACGTATTGGAAACCGCCCTTTCGCCCCGCCACCTGATCGCGGCGCATCTGGCGGCGTGGCGCAGGCCGGGGGCGTGGCTGCGTGCCCTGCGCCTAGCGTGGAGCACCAGCCCCGGGGGGATCAAGGCGACGCTATACCAGTTCATCTATCTTGCCGAGGCTGCCGTTCTGGCGCAGCATCTGCGCGCCCGTGGCCTGACGCATCTGCACAACCACATCGCCAAATCGAGCTGCACGGTGGCGATGCTCATGTCCGAAATGTCAGGCATTCCCTATAGCTTCACGCTGCACGGGCCGGATATCTTTTACGAACCCTATCGCTGGCGATTGGATGAAAAGATTGCCCGCGCGCGCTTTGTCGTCTGTATCAGCCATTTCGCCCGCTCGCAGGCGATGGCCTTTTCCGACCCCCGGCATTGGCACAAGTTGCATATCGTCCATTGCGGAGTTGATCCCGCGCGCTATGACCTCCCCGCCACGCCTGCCCCGGCGCAATTGCTCTTTGTGGGCCGTCTGGCGGCAGTCAAAGGCGTGCCGATGCTCTTTGACGTCCTGCGTGACTTGAGCCCGGATCATCCCGCGCTGCACCTGACGCTGGTGGGCGACGGGCCAGAGCGCGCGTCACTGGAGCGGCGTGCCCGCGAAATGGGCCTAACGTCGCGTATCACCTTTGCAGGTTACAAATCTCAGGCCGAGGTGGCGGACCTGCTGCGCACGGCGACGGCTCTTGTCCTGCCCAGCTTTGCCGAAGGCGTGCCGGTCGTGCTGATGGAAGCGATGGCGGCGCGGGTGCCGGTCGTGACAACGCGTATCGCGGGCGTGCCGGAACTGGTCGAGGACGGTGTGAGTGGTCTCTTGGTGCCCCCCGGTGATGTCCATGCCCTCCAAGCGGCAATTGAGCGCTTGCTGTACGATAAGCACCTGTGCCGAGACGTGGGCGAGGCGGGACGGCTGCGGGTTGAGGTCGAGTTCGCCTCGGATCACGAGGCGGCATGGCTTGCCGCGCTCTTTGCAGGCTACTCCGCGGGTGTTCCGCCTAAATCCCTCCGACCAAAGGCCACCACATGACCCTGCGCATTGCGGTTGTTCTGATTGGGCGTAATGAGGGTGTGCGCCTTGTTGCAAGCCTGGCCTCGCTCAGCGGGCAGGGGCTGCGGGTGGTTTATGTCGATAGCGGCTCGACCGACGGCAGCGTGGCGGCGGCGCGGGCGGCAGGGGCCGAGGTGGTGGAGTTGGACACAACCATGCCCTTTACCGCCGCGCGGGCGCGCAACGCGGGTTTTGCCGCTCTGGCCCCGGACCTGCCCGATGCAGTGCAATTCATCGACGGGGATTGCATCGTGGTGCCGGGCTGGATCGACCGGGCTGTTGCCGCATTGATGGCGGATGACAGCATTGGCCTTGTTACCGGCTGGCGCTCGGAAATTCATCCGAACGCTTCGGTTTATAATGCGCTGTGCGAGCATGAATGGCACCGACCGGCAGGAGAAATTACCGCTTGTGGCGGCGACATGATGGTTCGCGTTGCAGCCTATCAAGAGGTCGGCGGCTTTGACGGGTCAATTATCGCCGCCGAGGATGACGAATTTTGCCAACGCCTGCGCAAGGCAGGGTGGCACCTGATCCGTTTGCCGCACCCGATGACCCGCCACGATGCCGCGATGCGGACCTTTGGGCAATGGTGGCGGCGCGCTGTGCGGACGGGGCATGGGTTCGCGCAAGTTGGGGATATGCACCCCGGCTACTTCGCGCGGGAGAGGGCGCGAGTCTGGGGCTATGGCCTGGTCCTGCCTCTGTTGGCTTTCGCGGGGTTCTTCTGGTTTCCGCTTTTGGTGGCCGTGGTGGCCGCTTACGCGATATCATATGTCAAGACGGCGCAGGGATTGCGCAAGTCTGGAATGGCCCCACGGGCGGCGCTGCATCAGGCGGTCTTTCTCAGCCTGTCCAAATTTCCAAACCTGATTGGCATGCTCACTTATCGCTTGCGCAAGCGGCGGGGTGCGGCAATGCGGATCATCGAATATAAGTGAGCAATTTTCATGGTGGATAAACGGATCAACGTGGGTCTCATCGGTGCGGGATATATCGCGGGCTGGCACGCGGGGGCGTTGAAACTGACACCGAGTGCGCGCCTGTCGGCGGTTTGTGATTTGTCGGCCTCGGCCGCCGATGGGTTGGCGGCGGCGTATGGAGCGCGGGCCTTTTCCGCGCTCGACGATCTGATTGCCAGCGGAACGGTCGAGGCTGTGCATATCTTGACACCCCCAGATAGCCACGCGGAGCTGGCACGCAAATGTTTGGCGGCGGGGCTGCATGTGTTGGTGGAAAAGCCGGTGGCCCTCTCGGGGGACGAAACCGCCGGAATTGCCAATGCAGCGCGGGCGGCAGATCGCCATTTTGCCGTCGGTCACAATTTCCTCGGGCTGCCCAGCTATCAACGGCTCAAGCAGCAGATTGCACGGGGTGACTTAGGCCGTATTTCGAGCGCCGAGATCACATGGGCCTTGCCCCTCGCCCCCTTGCGTTCTGGTCCCTATGGCCTCTGGCTTATGCGGGAGCCGCGCAACCTGTTATTGGAGCTTGGACCGCATCTTTTTGCCTTTGCCCATGACCTCTTTGGTCCTGTCACCGTCACCGGGCTCTATCTGGGCAAGCCGGTCGCGCTGCTGGGTGCGGGGACGCGGCCGCAAAGCTGGCGGATCACCGCAGAGGCGGGCGGCGTCGATATCGCATTCAACATGCAATTGGTCGAGAGCGTCGATGACCGCTCTGTTACGTTGCGCGGGTCCTCGGGGCTGGCACGGCTGGATTATGCCGCCGATGTGCTGAGCGTCAGCCATGAGAACACTGCTGATCTGGTCCTCAACCCTTTTCTGCGCCAAATGGGCGGGGCATGGGGGCATCTGCGCGAAGGCCTTGGCAATGCCGCGCGGCAAATTGGATCGCTGAACAGAAAATCGCCCTATGCCCTCGGCTTTGCCGGCACATTCGAGGCGTTTTATGGTGCCATCCGCGACGGCAAGCCCCTGGATACGCGGTTTGACGGGGCGGCCGCAGAGGGGGTGATGCGTGCGATTGACGCGGCGATTGCCCTTATGCCCGATCAGGGCCGCGAGACTTGGATCCCGCCCAAGCCCCGGCGCAGGCCAAATCCCACCGCCCTTGTCATCGGTGGCACCGGGTTTCTGGGTCGTGACCTCACGCGCAGGCTCGTCGCGCGGGGACAGGATGTGCGGGTGCTGTCGCGTGGGGCGCATGGCCCGTTTGACGACCTGCCCGAGAGCGTCGAGACCTGCGCAGTCAGCTTGCGTGATGAGGCGGGGCTATGCCAAGCAATGCAGGGCATTGACGTTGTCTACAACCTTGCCCGTGCTTTGGGCACGACATGGGAGGATTGTCTGGAAAACGATGTGGCCGTGTCCGACCGCATTGCGCGGGCAGCACAGGCGGCTGGGGTCAAGCGTTTTGTCTATACCGGGACGATTGCGTCTTATGACATGTCCAACCCGCAAACGGTGATCGCTGAATCGACGCCCTTCGCGCAGGATATGACCGACCGCAATCTCTACGCCCGCTCCAAGGCGGAATGCGAGCGGCGGCTGTGGGAGATGGCACGTGACCATGGTCTGCCGCTGACCATCGCGCGGCCCGGCATCGTGGTCGGACAAGGAGGGCCGTTGCAGCATTGGGGCATCGGGCGATGGCACGGGGCGGGGGCGGTGCGGCTCTGGGGGTCGGGGGACAACCCGCTGCCCTTCGTGCTGATTGGGGATGTATCCGACGGGCTTATCCGCATGGGCGAAAGCATGGCCGCGCCGGGCCAATCCTTTAACCTTGTGGGCGATGTGCCCCTGACGGCGCGCAGTTACTTCAACGCGATCCATATGCGGCTTGGAGCGCGAATTCGCGTGAGTTCCGGCAATCTGACGACGATGTGGGCGGCGGATGCGGTCAAATCGGCGCTCAAGACCCATGCCCTGCGCCGCCCCGGCGTGATCCGCGCCTCCTTGCGCGATTGGCAGTCGCGGGCGCATTACGCTCAGTTCGACAATACCAAACCCAAGGCCTTGTTGGGCTGGACGCCGGTGTCGAACCGTGAGGAATTCCTGCAAGAGGCCGTGGATCGCGCCGGGTTGCTTGGCTTTTGAGATATGAACCGGCGGCATACAATCCCTAAGTTTTGGTCGCATTGTTGCCGGAATTGCCGGGCATATCTGTGCCAACAGGCAGGAGACCTTGCAATGGCAGGACAGGCCACCCCCGGCAAACCCACAGGCACGCGCCCCGGCGCGGGGCTGTGTCATGGGGTGCTGTCATGACCCTCAAACGCCATGAAGAGTACATGCGCCGCCGCGCTGCCCGCCGGGCCGAGATGGAGGCCGAGGCGGACGATGAGGTGCCGCAGGTTGCCGATACGCCCGAGCCTGAAGCGCCTGCGCAAGACGAGATTGCGCAAGAGGAAACGGCGCTTGCCGCCCCTTCCGAATCGTTAGAGTTTTCTGAGCCTGAGCCTGAGCCTGAGCCTGAGCCTGAGCCTGAGCCTGAGCCTGAGCCTGAGCCTGAGCC
>NZ_CAXAUM010000013.1:0-90811 GCF_963972555.1 uncultured Roseovarius sp. | reverse complement strand
AGTATTTCCACAACTGGACCGGCAACCGCATCACCTGCCGCGACTGGTTCCAGCTCTGCCTCAAGGAGGGGCTGACCGTCTATCGCGACAGCCAGTTCACCTCCGATCTGCGCTCCGCCCCGGTCAAGCGCATCTCGGATGTGATCGCGCTGCGCGCCCGCCAGTTCCGCGAGGATAACGGCCCGCTGGCGCATCCCGTCCGCCCCGAGAGCTTCATTGAAATCAACAACTTCTACACCGCGACGGTCTATGAAAAAGGGGCCGAGCTGATCGGCATGCTCAAGCGTCTGGTGGGCGATGCGGCTTACAAGCAGGCGCTCGATCTCTACTTCAGCCGCCACGATGGGCAGGCCTGCACCATCGAGGATTGGCTCAAGGTGTTCGAAGATGTCACGGGCCGTGACCTCAGCCAGTTCAAACGCTGGTATTCCGACGCGGGCACGCCGCGCCTGCGCGTCACCGAAGAGTTCAACAATGGCCGCTATACGCTTCATTTCGAACAGAAAACTCCGCCCACACCCGGGCAGGACAGCAAACAGCCGCGCGTCATCCCGATTGCCGTGGGCCTGCTCAGCCCCAATGGCGACGAAGTGCTGCCAACCCGCGTGCTGGAAATGACCCAAGCGCAGCAGAGCTTCAGCTTCGACGGGTTAGCATCGCGGCCTATCCCGTCGATCCTGCGCGATTTTTCCGCCCCCGTGATCCTCGAACGCGAGACCACCAATGCCGAGCGCGCTTTCCTGCTGGCGCATGACACCGACCCGTTCAACAAATGGGAGGCGGGGCGCGCACTGGCCCGTGCCGGCCTCATCGCGATGATCACCAAGGGCGCGGCCCCGGATGCTGCCTATCTCGATGCCATCGCCCGCGTGGCACGCGATGAAACGCTCGACCCCGCCTTTCGCGCGCTGGCGCTTGGCCTGCCCTCAGAGGATGATCTGGCGCAGGCACTCTTTGACGCGGGCCATACCCCCGACCCACAAGCAATATGGGAGGCGCTCGAAACCCTCCGCGACACCCGCGCAGAGGCGCTCGATAGCATCGCACAGGATCTCTACACCCGCCATCAGGTCACGGCCCCCTACCGCCCCGACCCCGATCAGGCGGGCGCGCGGGCGCTGGCCAATGCCGCATTGGCGATGCTCAGCCGCCGCGACGGCGGCACGCGCGCGCAGGCCCAATATGATTCTGCCGACAACATGACTCAGCAATTGACGGCCTGGTCCTGCCTCTTGCAGGCGGGCGTAGGCGAGGCCGCCACTCAGGCTTTCTACACCCAGTGGCAACACGACCGGCTGGTGATCGACAAATGGTTCAGCCTGCAGATCATGCACGCCGCGCCAGAGCATGCGGCTGAGGTGGCCGAGACATTGACACAGCACCCCGATTTCACCCTGCGCAATCCCAACCGCTTTCGCGCCACGCTGAGCGCGCTCACCATGTCGCCCGCGGGCTTTCACCACGCGTCGGGGCGCGGCTATCGGCTGCTTGCGGATATGCTCATCCGGCTCGATCCGCTCAACCCGCAGACCACGGCGCGGATGTGCTCGGCCTTCGAGACATGGCGGCGTTACGATCCGGTGCGCCAGGGCATGATCGCGGCAGAACTGGACCGGATCCTTGCCACCCCGAACCTCAGCCGCGACACAACGGAAATGGTGGGCCGCATACGCGGGGCCTGAGCGTGTTGCGCCCCATCGAAAACACGCCCGTCCCGGGCTCGCCCCGGGACCTCGCCTAGGTCGCGCCGCCCTACTCCGCCGCCCGCGCGACCTGCACAGGACGCGCCCTTGGCCGCACCGAGGACAGCGGCTTGCAATAGCTCTGCGCCCGCGTCCAGCGCTGCATGTCTTCCAGCTTGGCGGCACTCGACAAAGGCCCCCAATCGGCCGCCACCCCGCGCCGCCCCTCGGACACCACGCCGTCGCGCGGCACGGTATGGGCCATGATCCGGATCGCACAGGACAGATTGTCGGGCCCGTGGCGCAAGGCCTCGCCGCTGCCCGCCCGGCATTTGTAGCCCCGCGCGGTGGCAGGTAAAATCTGCAATAGCCCGTGCCATTGCCCGCCGCCGCCGACAGCTCTCGGATTATAGGTGCTTTCATGCTTGGCCAGCGCCGACAGGAACCCAACCCAGAACGCCCGCCGTCGCGCCTCTCCTCCCGTGGAATAGGAGGGGCACCAGCTCGCTATGTCGCGCGGGACGCTCTGCACCAGCGGCGCGCCATGCGCCTTGAGCGCCGAGAGCGCGGCGCGCGTCCAGAGTGCGGATTCCGTGCGATGTTCCCACCGCGTGCGCGGAATATTGCCATCTCTGGCAGGGGGGCTGAGGCCAAAATCCCCGTTCTCCCCGTCCTGCGCCACCGCCGGAAGAGAAAAAAACAAAATAAAAACAATACCCAAAAATCTCCTCATCCGGCAATTCTGACGTAAGGTTTGGTGTATGGCAACGCCCCTGATGGTGCCGGGCATATTCCCTGCCTTCACCCAAGCATCGCCCTCTTTTGGTCGAAATCCGGCGGCACCTTGGGGGGCACCAGGATTGCCGGAGCCCCTATGCCGTTTGAACCGCTTGCCACACCCGAACCCACCGACCCGGCCGCGCGCAAGCGTCCGGCGCAGGCGACACGCCTTTGGCCCGATCTCTTGGGCCTCTTGCGGCGCAAGCCCGAAACGGATCTCGACAGCCTGTCCAAACGCATCCTGCTCCCCTCCCTGCCTGTCACGGACGAGGAAATGGCCCGCGCGATGCATCAGGACCGGGGTCAGAAACTCGCCCGCCAAGAGATGTGGGCTGAACTGGCGCAGGTGATCGAATACACGGATGCCGCGCGGCTGCGCACACCGGGGGGCGAGAATGCGACCACCCTGCTGGCCGTGGGCGCGCGCGCCGATGTTGTGGCCGCCGCCGAAGACGCGCTCCATGATGGCGCAGACCCAGACCCCTCCGGCATCGACGCGCTGGAAGAGATGCAGGCAGAATACCACGACAGCTACCCCTGCGCGCTGATCGTTGCATTGGCCCACATCGACATCGGCTGGGCGTGGCGTGCCACGGCCACCGACCGCACCCGCGCGGCGCATGAACTACGCTTTCTCGAACATTTCAAACGCGCCGAGGATATTCTTGCCCCCTTCGACGGGGTCGATCTCGATGCGCCCTCGCTGGCGGCGGCGCAATGCGCCCTTTTGGCGGCACGGCGACAGCCCCGGATGCGGGTGGCCGATGATTACGAACGGCTGATCGACCTTGATCCCGACAGCCCCCGACACATGCGCGCGCTTGGCGAGGCACTTTTGCCCGCGCGCTATGGCAGCTACGACATGCTCGATCTCGAGGCGCGCCGCACAGCCGCACGTACCGGTGAAATCTGGGGGGCTGGCGCTTATGCTTGGGTCTATTTCGATGCGCTCGCCCTCGACCCCGGCGCAATAACGCATTTGGACTCAGAGTTTTTCGTAGACGGGCTGCGCGACATCGTGGCCCGCCGCCGCGACCAGCATGTGATCAATCAGCTTTCGGCCTTTTGCGGCATCGTCATGGCCCCCAAGACCGGCAAGGACCGGCTTTCGTCGTCCCTGGACGCTGCCCGCCGCCGCATCCACGACTGTCTGGATTGGCTCTTGGAAAACCATTTGCAGGAATTGCATCCGCTGATCTGGTCGCAAACCCTGCTCAGTCCCGGCCTTACGCCCTCGCTGCCCTCGCGCCGCGCGCTGGTGGCCAAGGGGCGTCAAACCGCCCTGCGCGTCATCGCCCAACGCTTTGCCGAAGACATATCAGACGGCAGTTCCATCGCCTTTTCCAGCTCTGGCATGTATCGCCTGCCCGCGCTGTGATCGCCCTCAGAAATGGGCCTTTGGCTCGTCCGGCTTGCCCGCCGCGATGGCCAAAACCCCGGCCAGCCCGGTAAAGCCCAAGGGAAACATGGTAAAGACGTTGAAGCCAAAGGCATAGTACATCAGCCCCGCCGAGATCAGCAGCAAGACCCCGCCCCAGAGCGCGCGCATCTTGGCCATCGCTCCCCCAGCAATCGCCAGAAGCGGCGCCAGAAAGCTCGCGCTGCGGATCAACGCAGGATCGCTCACCTGCATCAGCAGCCCGTCCACCTCACCAACCCGGTTGACCACCTCGGTATAGCCATAGCTGAAAAACCCGACCAGCACCGCCAGACAGCCGCCGATCACTCCTAAAACCATTGCCGCGCTGCGCATTTGCCCGCCTCCTGAACCTCGGCCCGATATGGGGCCTTCTGCCCGCTTATCCAAGCAGCGCGTGTTGTGTGTCCTTGCCCCATCCCAGATGGAGCGTGCCACCCGCGTCAATCAGCGGGCGTTTCATCAGTGTCGGATGCTCGGCCAAGAGGGTCAGCGGATCGCGGGCGCGTTCGTCGTCACTCAGCCCGCGCCAGGTGGTAGACTGCCGATTCACCAGCGCTTCGCCAAACTGCGCCCATGCCGCCTGTGCCACTTCGCTAGGCAGCCCATCGGCCCGGACATCGTGAAACGTCACATTACCCAACGCTTTCAACGCCTTGCGGCAGGTGTCACAGGTCTTGATACCGTAGAGGATCATCGCATACTCCGTCATTTCTGCGCTTTTATCGGGCAAAATCCCGCGCGTCACGGAGTTTCGCTTGATTTTTACAATGGCAATGCAATCATGATTTCCGTCACGATGGGCATTCAGAATCCGCCTTTGCAACGCTTGGCCGGTCCCTGAGGGCTCGGCAGGACATGGCCCGGCATATTCCCGGGGAAGCGACGCAAAAGGAGAAGCGGCATGCCAACCGGCACCGTGAAATGGTTTAATACCACAAAAGGTTATGGATTCATCGCCCCTGACGGCGGCGGCAAGGATGTGTTCGTCCACATCTCTGCGGTCGAACGCTCAGGGCTCACAGGGCTCGCTGACAATCAAAAGGTCGGGTTCGAGCTACAGGAAGGGCGCGACGGCCGTCAAATGGCGTCGGATCTGCGTTTGCTCTGACGCGTCAGCTTCGGCGTTAGCCCTGCGGCGCAGATAGCCGCAGGCTGAACCAAGACCACAATCAACACAAAACAGGGCGCCACGCCGCGCCCTGTTCCAGAGATTTATCGCCTCAGTAACAGCCCTTCGCCCCCTCAGGGCAGTTGAGATGAGAGGTGGCCGTATAGGACCGGTGCCGCACCTTGGTGACCGGATGGCGCATCGCCTGCTGATAGCTCTGCGTCTGATTGGGCTCACCACAGCAAATCACACCGCTGATCGTCACCGGTTGCAAACCGGCAGGGCAGTAATTGGCTTTGCTTTCATAGGCATAGACCTTGGCGCTCTGTGCCAGGGCGGGCGCGCCCAGACAGGCGAGGGCAAGGGCGGAAATCACGGCGGATGCACGCAGGATCATGGGAAACCTCTTGGAAAAACAGTGAATATACGCGCCCGATGGTATGGGATAACCGCGCTCTGTCAATTTCTTTCCCGGCGGCACCCCGGGAAATCCACCGCTTTTCGCGCTACTTTATCGCTTTTGGCGTCCCGGCGCCGGGGCCCGTCTGTCGGAAGGTCACGACGAAATGCCCCAGATCCCCCTCGACATGCACCACCTGACGCGGCAGGCGGATCACCGGCGCGGTCTCGGCGTAGCTTGCCTGCCAGGGCCGGTCGGTCAGCATACAGTCCGCCTCTTGGTTCCCATAGTCCAGCGCGGGCGGCACTTCACGCATAAAGACCAGACCGCGCGCCAACGCCCGATCCCCCAGATAGACCGCGCCAGAGCCCATCACATCCACCGCCTTGCCCTTGGTCAGCACCGATTGCTGATGGCTTTGCGCCCAGACCCCACAGAGCAGCACCCGGCCCTGCGCCTCGCGAATATCAACCGCCACGCTCAGCCCGCCACCGGTATCGTAGCTTCCGCCGGAGACCACCGGGTCCGCGCCCAACCGCGCCACAACCTGCGGCCCCGCAGCCGTGCAGCCTGCCACGACCAGCGCTGCCAGCATCATTCCCTTGCGTGTCATCTCCGGCCCTCCGATTGCGGTTTCATAACGCTCAGCATAGCCCTCCGGCCCGCGATTGCCAGCATGGCCCTCAGACCTGCGCGGCCACGGCCCCCGTATCCTTGAGCATCTCGGGGTACCACCGCTCAAGCGCCGGCAAAAACGCCGCGCGCAACTTGGCCACCTGCGCCGGTGTCAGATCGTCGCGCCAGACACCCGCCTGCCCCTTGGCAAAGAACGCGGTCATGCCCTTGGGCTTTTCGGCAAAACCCAGCGTCTCTTCCTGCCGCTTCATCGCCTCGAAACTCGTGGCCTTGATCGCCCGCGCCAGCTTGGGACCGTCCACCTTGACCTTGAGGAATTTCTCCAACAATCCGCGCATGGTGCGACCGGGATTGTGCAAGAGGTCCTCATACCGCACCACATGAATGGGCAGACCGGGCGCGTTGGTCCAGACCCGAATGTGATCATCCCAGCGGCCAAGCAGGTCGATGATACCGCTCGGCGTCCCGGTGATCGTGTCGGGGTTGCACATCCGCTCGATCGCCAAATCCAGATCGCAATTCTGATGCCGGGCAAAGGACGGGGCCAGATCGAACGGATTGCGAATGATATAGATCGCGGCGGCGGTCAGTTCGGGCGGGATCACATCCTGATCGAAAATCCGCACCGTCTGGCAATGGGTCTTGACGAAATGATGATCCGGTTTCGAGCCCGCAATCAGCCGCAGCGCGCGGCCACGCACCCGCATCCAATCCTCCAACCCCTGCCCCCGAAACGGGCCCCCATTGGCCGCATCAAAGAAATCCTGCCGCGTATCTCCGGTGGTGAACTGCCGCAAGTTATTGATATCCGGTGCCTTTCCCAAAGGCATGAAGTAATGCGCCAAGAGGCTGCGCATCCATGTATTGCCCGATTTGGGATAGCTTGCCAGCCAGATAATCCGCCGCAGATCGCTCATTCCAGATACCCGTATCGCTTCATCGTCTCGCCCATCTTGGATCGGATCATCTCCGCCAGCGCGGGATCGAGATCGGTTTTCCACTGATCCTTCTGGCCTTTGCCAAAGAATTTCTCGCTTTGCTCTGGCCGCTCGATGAAGCCCTGTTCCTCTTCCTGACGCGACAATTCGTCAAAGCTGGAAAAGCGGATGGCCCTCTGCAAACGCGTCTTGTCCACCGGCACGCCAACCAAATCCAGCACCTTGGCGAAATGCGTCTCGGGATCGTCGAGCAGATCTTCATAGCGCACAATCAGCCGCTTCCACGGCGCATAGGCCATCCAACTCTTGACGTGCAAGTCCCAGGTGCTGAGATATTGCGCGACCGATGTCTCGGTCGGCAGATTGCCATTGTCGGGATGACAAATCTTCTGCGCCGCGTCCTCTTGCGTGATGCCGTAATGGCGCGCGTAGGACAGCACCATATCAAGCGGGTTACGGATGATATAAATGGCCGAGCGCGTATAGCGATCGGGGATCAGATCGATCCGCTCCGGGGCCACGCGCGCGTTATGAGTTTTGACGAAATTCACATCGGCGTTGTTGGCGACGATCCCGCGCAGCACACCCTCGCGCAGCCGCAGGCACAGCGACAGGTCCGTGGGGTCAATCTCGCGCCCTGCAACGCGGTTGTACATCTTGACCACGGCATCGCCTACGGCGAACCGATGCGCCTGATTGATCGGCACCGGTTCTTGGGCGTTCATCAGGTAATTGGCAAGGAAAAGCCGCGTCCACGTATTCCCGGACTTCGGATAAGAGGCCAGCCAGATGATGCTTCGCTTCATGCCCCGCGGGCCTCCACAGTTTGCTCACATGGGCGGAACACATAAAAAAGGCGGGGGGAAATGTCACCCCCCGCCCCTTGTCTTTTAACCGGTCTATTAGAACGACAGGTTGATCGAGGTGCCGATGACAGTGCCTTCGGTCTCGGTGTTGGCGTTTGCACCGAAGGTGCCGCCGAGGTTCGCGTTCACAGAACCTTCAACATAGGCTGCGTACACGGCCCAGGTCACGCCAGCGCCGAGCGAACGGCTGCCAACCAGCTGGTAGGCTTCGTATTCAGCGGTGTCGCCGGATGCGGCGCCAATGCCTTTGTACTCACCCTGGTAGGTGTCGAATCCAACCGACCACGGACCTGCGATGTCATAGGTCACACCGAGGCTCCAGCCTTCGGAGTCAAACGCGCGAAGACCGCCGTTGTCGTTCTCGCCGTAGCCACCGCCGATGACCCAGCCGTTGAAGCCGATGCTTGCGCCAACGTTCCACACTTCGGGATCATCGGTGCCGACCAGGCCGGTGTTGTTCTCTGCAGTGCCCCAACGTGCGGACAGGTCGAGATCAACGCCATTGAACGACTGGCTGTATGCCAGGCCGATGTCGAAGATGTCGGTGACGCCAGCATTGCGGTTCACACCAAAGTTGTTACCAGCGTTTGCACCGGCACCTGCAACGTTCGACGACGCAGCGTAGGACACGCCGAGGGTCAGACCGTTGAAGGACGGGGTGTAATAGGTGATGCGCGGCACGTCGTTGTTGCCGAGAACTTCAGCATAGGACGAAATGCCCGAGTCACGGAACAGCCAGGGCAGGTTGCCGCCAGCGCCGTTCGAGATCGGAACGAAGCCCGAGATCGACGGAGAGTTGATGCCGATGCCGCCTTTGACCTGCGGAGCAGCGACAGTCATCTTGTAGCCAGCCGAGTTCTCGTTGCCGAGGTCGATGCGGCCCAGGGTGTCGCCCTTGATGGTCAGATAGGTTTCGTCGATACCAGTTGCGCCACCGCCGTTGTTGGTGCCTTCCATCTGGATGTCGACGCCGAAGGTCAGGCCGTTGTCCAGAGTAACCGACGGGGTAAAGTGGATTTCGGTGTTCGCGAACACGTCAACGCCATCGAAATCCGCGCCAGCATGGGCAGGGGTGTTCGAATCAACGGTGACATAGCCAACGTGCGAGTTGTAGAACCCGCCCCAATCCATGTTCCATTCCTGTGCCGATGCCGGTGCGGCAAATGCCACGCCAAGAGCAATCGCGCTGGTGCTCAGAAGTTGCTTTTTCAAGGGTGTCCCTCCTCAGAAGCAGGTTAATCAGATCCGCCGCACCAGTCATTGGAAACGGCTTGCGCTATGAAATGCGCCATTACCCCCCAAACTGTCAACGCGACCTCCCCGCTCCGACCGCATCGCGCCCGGAATGTGACGCAGAAACCACACCCCTTTCCCAGAGCCCTTTTAAACAAGGCGCATTGATCAACCTTGTTGCGCGTCCAGCACTTTTTTTGCCGCCCGGAAACATTCAAGAGCCTGCGGCACGCCACAATAAATTCCAACAACATGGATAATCGCGCGAATTTCCTCAGGCGTGACCCCGTTGTTGATGGCACCGCGGCAATGCAATTCCCATTCATGCATCTTGCCCAGCGCCCCCAGCATGGCCAGATTCATCATGCTGCGCGTCTTGGCCGGAATCACCTCATCGCCCCAGCCAAACCCCCAGCACCAGGCCGTCATCGCCTCTTGAAACGGGCGGGTAAACTCATCCGCTGCCTCCAGACTGCGCTCGACATACTCCGCCCCCAGCGTCGCCTTGCGCTGCTCCAACCCCTTGAGAAAGAGATCCTCGTCGAATGTGCTCATCATCTGCTCCTTTCGATGGCTGATCCGTCCCATCATCGCAGGGCTGCGGGCAAGGACAAGCACCAGACATGCAAAACGCGCAGGGAATGCCCCCCGCGCGCCGCGCTCTTCTTCTCGAATGGATCAGAAGGTCAGGTTGATCGAGGTACCGATCAGCGTGCCCTCGACAGAGGTATTGGCCACCGGACCGCCGGCGATGGCTGCAAAGGTGCCGCCTGCGTCAGAGTTGACCGTGCCTTCCGCATAGACGGCATAAATCGACCAGCTTACGCCTTGGCCCAGCTCGCGGTTGCCGATGATCTGATAGGCTTCGAACTCGGCCTTGTCGCCCGAGGCAGCACCTGTGCCGCTGTACTCACCCTGATAGGTGTCGATCCCGAATTTCCACGGACCTTCCAGATCGTAGGTGATGCCAAACGCCCAGCCCTCTTCATCCGGCAGCAGGCCGCCGTTGTCATTCTCGGAATAGGAGCCGCCAAAGGCCCAACCATTGAAGCCGACGGTTGCACCGACACCCCAAACTTCGGGATCATCCGTGCCTGCAAGGCCGGTGTTGTTCTCGGCCGTGCCCCAACGCGCAGACGCGTCCAGATCGACACCACTGAACGACCCACTATAGGCGACAGCAATATCGAAAATGTCCGTGACGCCCGCGTTGCGGTTGACACCAAAGTTGTTGCCCGCGTTGGCACCGGTGCCGACCACGTTGTCAGACGCTGCATAGGAGATACCCAGCGTCAGGCCGTTGAAGGACGGTGTATAGTAGCTGATCCGCGGCACGTCGTTGTTGCCCAGAACCTCGGTATAGGCCGAGATGGCCGACTGACGGAAGTTCCAAGGCAGGTTGCCGCCCGCGCTGACCGAAATCGGAATGAAACCCGAGATCGAGGGCGAGTTGATCCAGATGCTGCCGTCGATCTGCGGAGCAGACACCATCATCTTGTAGCCAGCCGAGTTCTCGTTGCCGAGATCGATCTTGCCGAACGAGTCGCCCGAAATCGTCAGATAGCTTTCGTCGATGCCGGTCGCACCGCCACCGTTGTTGGTGCCTTCCATCTGCACGTTGACGCCAAAGGTCATGCCGTTGTCGAGCGTCACCGACGGGGTGAATTCGATCTCGGTTTCGCTATAGACGTCGATACCGTCGAAGTCAGCGCCGGTATGCGGAATGGTATTCGAATCGACCTTGGCATAGGCCACGTGGCTCGAAAAATAGCCGCCCCATTTCATGTCCCATTCCTGGGCCGATGCGGGTGTGACCATGACAACACCGAGGGCAATCGCGCTGGTGCTTGTGAGTAGGTTTTTCAAGGAAGTCCCTCCAGAAAAATTCGGATCTGAACCGCCGCGTTTTGGTGCGGTCGGCTGACCATCACAATGACGTTCACAAAAGCTTCACAGTCAAAACACCGTTTCGTGCGTATCACGAAATCGTGGCGCCTGATGCAGCGCCGACACAGTGTCGCTATCCCGCCGATTGAATAGCCCGCAAAAGAGGCAGACCATGTCTCAGCCGCCCTACCGACCGGCCCCCGCCTGCCAGTCCTCGACCCGGTCCACGACCTGCCGATACCACAGATTCGCGGCCCGCAAAAAATGCGGCCGCTCGCCCGGATGCAGCCAGCTTCGGCTGAGCGGCGTGGCACTATAGGCCGTCGCCCCCCGCGCATCGCCAATCGCTTGATAGGCGGCCTTGGAACCCAGCCAAGGCGCCATCACCGTGCCCGAGCCAGAGAATCCCATCGCGTAATGCACCCCCTCGTCATGCCCCACATGCGGCATGTGCGAGAAACTGTAGCCGGTGAACCCCCGCCACGAATGGCTGAGCTTGACGCCCGCCAGATCCGGCCAAATCCCCACCATGACCTTGTAGAGCTGCGCCGCCGCGGCCTCTGGTCCCATCTCCGCCATCGACGCCCGCCCACCAAAGAGCACCCGCCGCCCATCCGGCGAAATGCGGAAATAGCTGTGCCGCGCCCGTGTCTCGACCATCATCCGCCGTCCCGGCGCGATATGACCGATCAGGTTCGACGGCAATTCCTCGGTCGCGATGATATAGGACGGCAGCGGAAAGACGCGCGCCATGTGCCAGCGAAACGGGCGGCTGGTATAGCCATTGGTGGTCAGCACAACCTTGGCCGCGCGGATTACCCCCTTGGCGGTCTGCACCCGGTATCCCGCACCTTCGGCCTCGCGCGCCGTTACCGCCGCATGGGTCACCACCGGCACACCCCGCCCCCGCACCGCGCGCAAGAGGCCCTGATGAAACTTGGCCGGATGAATCGCGCCATGTTCGGGGAACAGCAGCCCGCCATGATATTTCTCGGTCGTGATCTCCTGCCCCAGATCGGCACGTTCGATCAGACGCACCTTGACTTCCGATTTCGCGCTCACGACCTCGGCCATCCGGCGCTGATTGGCGAAATGCTTGGGCGTATAGGCCAGCTGCACCCGCCCCGTGTTCTGGAAATCGCACTCGATCCCCTCGCGCGAGATCAGATCCTTGGCCCAGTCGAGCGCGGGCTTCGCCTCGGCGAAAAGCGCATCCGCCACCTTGGCCCCGAACTTCGCCTCCAACTCGCCCCAGCCCAGGCGCGGATGTGCCCCGAACATGCCGCCATTCCGGGTCGAGGCCCCATGCCCGGGCTCCGCCGCATCGACCACGACCACCCGAGCGCCGCCCTCATGCGCCGCCAGCGCCGCCGAAAGCCCGGCATAGCCCGCCCCGATCACCAGCACATCACAGGTGTCGGGCAGGTCCTCGCCCGCCTCGGGCGCGCTCAGCGCCGACCACCAGTAAGGGGTGCCAAGATCGGCCTCCCGTGCCCATTCGATCCGCATGACACTCTCCCGATCTCGCACCGTCATGGCGCGGCTGTGGACCTTACAAAATCCGCTTCATTTCGTAAGAAGTGTAAGATCAGAATCGCAGCGAAAGACAAGACATCCCGCCATCGAGCTTGGCACATTCGATGTTGTCGATCTGGACAACCTCATACCCATGCGCCGACAGCATCTCGGCCGTGCGCGGGAACCCGGCCGCCATGATCACCAGATTATTGAAGCGAATACAATTACTTGCCGCTTCCTCACCGTCGGGCACCAACAGCACCTCATAGCCTTCGAAACAGCCCGACACCGCCAGCCTGCGTGTGCTCAGGATGGTTTCGGGGGCCACGAGACCGCAATCGGTCTTGAAGTGCAAAACCCCCTCCGGTGTTTCGACCAGCCTCAAAGTGTAGCCATATTCAGTAACAATATCAGTTAGTTGCGCCACGCCTTCGCGATTGGTCCGGGCAGACAACCCCACCAGAATCTCGCGCCCCGTCACCAGAATATCGCCCCCCTCGATGGTCCCCGGCGCGGTGATTTCTGCGATCCTATCGCGATAAAACCCCGCAATCGCCGGACGCATCTCCGCCACTTCTCCCATCCGCGAAGGCGCGCCGGGGCGCATGGCAATGGCCTGCTCTGGCAGGCAAAGCATTGTATCTTCTACGAAAACTGCGTCAGGATAGGCTTCAAGCGCGGGCAATTCCACCACCTCGGCCCCGGTGCTGCGCAGGGTCGCCACATAGGCGGCATGCGCCTCCAGCATCCGCGTCAGATCCGGCGTGCCGATATCCTCGGCCCGCAACCCATCCACAATGCTCCGACCCGGCTTTCGGGTGATCGCCCGGCGGAATTCATAGCTGGAATTCATCACATAACCCTCTGATTATATTATATTTCAGGCGATCTTGGCGCGCCGCGCATTGGCATGGGCCACGATCCGGTCAATCGCTTGGGCAAAGGGTGCATCCTCGACCGTCAGCGCCAACCGCACCCATGTGTCGAGCGTCTTGCCAAAGGACGCCCCCGGCATCACCGCCACACCGGTTTTTTCCAAGAGATCAAGGGCATAGCTTTCCCCATCCAGCCCCGTCGCGGCAATGTCCACCATCGCGAACATCCCCGCCTCGGGGCGATGCACGCGCAGCGCCGTTTCCCGCTCCAACCGCTTGGCCAACAGCTCCGCCCGCGCGGCGAACCTCTGCCGCATGCCAGCCGCAACATCCGATCCCTCACGCACCGCCTGCTCCGTCATATCCGCGATAAACGGTTGATTTCCAAAGAGCATTGTCTCGGACAGCGCTAGCAAATGCGCGGTAAATTCGAGCGACCCAATACACCAACCACTGCGAAATCCCGGTGCCGCGTGGCTCTTGGAGATCGACGACACCGCGACAACCCGCTCCGCCAGATCTGGATCGGACAAAGGCGAGACAAATTCTGACCCCTCGAACACCAGATCCTCATAAACCTCGTCAGAAATGATCCACAGATCATGCTCAACCGCCAACCGCCCAAGTGCCGCGATATCGGCACGGGACAGGATCGCCCCCGTCGGATTATGGGGCGTGGTCAATAAAATCGCGCGTGTTCTAAGGGTTATGCGCGCGGCCACATCAGCCGCCGCCATCCGAAATCCATTCTCAGGCCTGAGCGGCACCGGCACCATCGCAGCCCCTGTGGCCCGGATCACCCCTTCGTAGGTGGCATACATCGGATCACCCACCAGCACTTCGGCACCCGCTTCCGCCACCGCCATCATCACCGCATAGAGCGCGGTTTGCGTCCCCGGAAAGCACATCACTTGATCGGGATGAAACACGCGGCCCCTGTTCTTGCTGTATTTTTCCGCAAGTGCCGCGCGCAATCCCGGCTCGCCCCGCCCGTCCGAATAGCCCGTGCGCCCCGCCTTCATCGCGGCATAGGCAGCGTCCTTCAGGCGTTCAGGCGTGGGCACATCCGGCTCGCCAATGGTCAGACGGATCACGTCACTACCCGCGCGCGCCATTTCCTTGGCCCGCGCATGCACTTCCCACTTGGCCCCGCCAAGCCCGGCAAGCCTTTCATTTATCGAGGAAAATCTCATGTTTTCGCCGCCTCTTCCAAATCCAGTTGCAAAATCGCCCCCACCGCCGTGAGGGCAATTCCAGTCAGTTCATCCGGTTCAAACGCCTCGGGCAGCGCGCCACCTTCCAGCCAGAGCCCGTCAATCACCGCGTTGCAGGCAATCGCCAGCCGCCGCGCCTGCCCCGCATCCGGGCCGCGCCCCGCCTCTGCCAGCGCCGCCACGATCAACCCCTCCAACCGGTCGCGGAAATCGTGATAGGTCTGCGCGTGTACCGCGCGCATCCGTGCATCCTGCCGCACATGATTGAGAAACCCGGCCCATAGCCCGACCGAGGCCGAATCCACCACCGGCGGCGTGACCGAGGCCACCACCAGCGCCGCCAGCCGTTCGCGCGCCGTCTCCCGCTCTGCAACCCCGGCAAAGGTCTGTTCTGTCAGCCCCGCCATATGCGCGAGATACGCCTCCTGAACCAGTTCATCCTTGGTGGAAAAGTAATGCCGGATAAGGCCTTGGGTCACATCCGCTCGCTCTGCGATGGCGCGCACCGTGGCCCCGCGCACGCCTTGTTCCGAGATCAGATCAAGTGTCGCCATCACCAGCGCCTGACGGCGGGTGTCGGCCCCTTCGCGCCTGAATTTGCGGCGTTCTCCGGTCATGGTCGCCTGCATCCTCCGGCGCGAACAATTATACGCTTGCATAATTACGACTCTTCCGCCTTACTACAAGCCGAAAGTGCCCACGCCGGAGACATGCCCTTGACCGCAGCGCCCCGACCGTCCGACGCGCCCGTCCCGGTGCCTCCCGCGATCCTTGTCGAAGACCTGCACAAGTCATTCGGGCCACTCGAAGTACTCAAGGGCGTGTCGCTCACGGCGCAAAAGGGCGATGTGGTCGCGATCATCGGCGGGTCAGGCTCGGGCAAGTCGACCATGCTGCGCTGTATCAATTTCCTTGAGACGCCCACATCGGGCCGGATCGTGGTCAATGGCGAGGAAATCGCCATGCGCCCCGACGGAAGCCCCGCCGACCGCCGCCAGATCGAACGCATCCGCACAAGGCTTGGCATGGTGTTTCAGGCCTTCAACCTCTGGACCCATCGCACCTTGCTTGAGAATGTGATCGAAGTGCCGGTGCATGTCCTGAAAACCCCGAAAAATCAGGCGATTGAGCGGGCGCGCGCGCTGCTTGACCGCGTTGGCCTTGGCGACAAGGCCGATACCTTTCCCGCCTTTCTGTCCGGTGGCCAACAACAGCGCGCCGCCATTGCACGCGCCTTGGCCGTTGACCCCGCAGTGATGCTCTTTGACGAACCCACCAGCGCGCTTGACCCCGAGCTTGTCGGCGAGGTGCTGAGCGTGATCCGCGATCTTGCCGCCGAAGGGCGCACCATGCTGATCGTCACCCATGAGATGAAATTCGCCCGCGAGGTGGCCAGCCATGTGGTCTATCTCTACCAGGGCCGGATCGAGGAAGAAGGCCCCCCCGAGCGCGTCTTTGGCGCGCCGCAATCGGCCCGCCTCAAGCAATTCCTGCAAACCGTCGGATAAGGCGGGGCAGATCAAACCAACCAACAAGGGAGACTGACATGACACTGAAAACCATCCTCGCCGCCGCCACTTTGGCGGCCCTCGGCACCGGGCTTGCCGCGCAAGAGGTCAAGATCGGCATCGCCGCCGAACCCTATCCGCCCTTTGCCTCGCTCGACAGCTCGGGCACATGGGTCGGCTGGGAGGTCGATGTGATCGACGCGGTGTGCAAGGCCGCAGAACTCAACTGCGTGATCACGCCCGTGGCGTGGGACGGCATTATCCCCTCGCTCACCGGCGGCCAGATCGACGCCATCATGGCCTCCATGTCGATCACCGAAGAGCGGATGAAAACCATCGACTTTTCAGACCCTTACTACAACACACCAACCGTGATCGTGGCTGACAAGGCCGTGGACATCGACGCCACCCCCGAAGGCCTGAAAGGCAAGATCATCGGCGTTCAGGCCTCGACCATCCATCAGGCCTATGCGCAGGAATACTTCAAGGACGCCGCCGAGATCCGCATCTATCAGACGCAGGACGAGGCCAATCAGGATCTGGTCGCAGGCCGGATCGACGCCACGCAGGCCGACAGCATCGCAATGGCGGATTTCGTGTCCACCGACGCGGGCGCCTGCTGCGAAATCAAGGGCAATGTCGCCGATGATCCGGCCATTCTGGGACTTGGCGTGGGCGCGGGTGTGCGCAAGGGTGAGGACGCGCTGCGCGAGGCGCTGAACAAGGGCATCGCCGCCATTCTGGCCGACGGCACCCATGCAGAGATCACCGCGCGCTACTTCAAAGCCAGCATCTACTAAACCCGTTGGAGGCGCTGCTGGACACATTGGGGCTGGCGGAAGCCGCCAGCCTCCTGTCGCTCGAACCTCCGGGCTGGGGGTCCAACCTCTTGCGCGGGCTGGTTAATTCGCTCCAGATTGCGCTTGGGGCCTTTGGCTTTGGCCTCCTGATCGGATTGGGCGGGGCCTATGGCAAGCTCTATGGCGGGCCGCTCCTGCGCGATCTTCTGGCGATCTACACCACCGTTATCCGCGCCGTGCCGGAACTGGTGCTGATCCTGATCCTCTATTACGTCGGCTCTGACCTGATCAATCAGGCCGCAACCGCCATGGGCTATGACCGGGTCGAGATCAGCGGCGTCGTTGCGGGCATCTGGGTCTTGGGCGTGGTGCAAGGGGCCTATGCAACCGAGGTCTTGCGCGGGGCGATTCAGGCGATTCCACCCGGTCAACTTGAGGCCGCGCGCGCCTTTGGCATGCCACCGCTGATGACGCTGCGCCGCGTGACGATCCCGGCAATGATGGGCTTTGCCACGCCGGGGCTGGCAAACCTGTGGCTGATTGCCACCAAGGACACGGCTTTGCTGGCCATCGTAGGCTTTAGCGAGTTGACGCTGGAAACACGACAGGCGGCGGGCAGCACGCGGGCCTATTTCACCTTTTTCCTAGCGGCGGGCGGGCTTTACCTGCTCATCACGCTGTTTTCCGGGGTGATCTTTGCCCGGATCGAAAAATGGGCCCGACGCGGTCAACCCTCCTTGCGTGAGGGCGGGCGATGAGCGATCTGCGCGCCCTCCTGATCCCGCGCCGCCTGTTCCTGATGGCGCTTTTTGCCGGTTTCGTGATCTGGTGCGCCCTGTCGCTGCGATGGGACTGGTTGCCGCAATATCTGCCGCTCGCGCTCGAAGGTCTGTGGCGCACGATCTGGATTCTGGTGGTGACGGTGGTGCTGGGCTTTGCGCTCGCCGTTCCACTTGGACTGGCACAGGCGGCAGGGCCCTGGTATCTGGCTGCCCCTGCCCGCGTCTTTTGCACCGTCATCCGCGGCACGCCGCTTCTTCTGCAAATCTGGCTGCTTTATTACGGGCTTGGTTCTCTTTTTCCGCAATACCCGTGGATACGCGGGTCCGATCTGTGGCCCTATCTGCGTCAGGCCTGGCCCTATGCCGTTCTGGCCCTTACCCTGTCCTATGCGGGCTACGAGGGCGAGGTGATGCGCGGCGGCTTTGCCAGCGTGCAAAAAGGCCAGCTAGAGGCCGCACGCGCGTTTGGCATGCCGCGTTTCACGATCTTTCGCCGGATATGGCTACCGCAGGCCATTCGCAATGTCCTGCCCACGCTGGGCGGCGAAACCATCCTGCAACTCAAGGCAACGCCGCTGGTCGCAACCATCACCGTGATCGAGATTTACGCGGTCTCAAGCCGCGTGCGCGCCGACACCTTCATCGTCTATGAACCGCTGTTGCTGCTGGCACTGGTCTACATGATCATCGCGGGCCTTATCGCACTGATGTTCCGCTGGGTCGAAAACCGCGTCCCCGCGCGCAGACGAGAGGGCTGAATCCCCGTCGCTTCATCGTGATGTGACGGCAGGGGCAATCCGTGGTATCTTGATCCCACCACAACGTGACGGCGCAATGCCGGACCTTCGGCTTCCGCGCCCCGAAAAGGGAGGCCAGAATGACCAAGACCATCGGCAATCCACTGACATGGCTGGCGGGCACCACCGCAAGCGCGGGACGTAGCGCGTCTGACGCCGCCGAGGCGCTCGGCAGCGAAATCACCACCCCACCCGAGGTGCGCACCCTCAGCCATGACGACCTGCGCGCCGCCCTGCACAAGGGGCTGGCGGATTTCGTGGCCCTGCGCAGCGACGTGTTCTTTCTCATCGCGATCTATCCGCTGATCGGCATCACGCTGGCCCTTACGGCGTTTCATTCGGCCAATCTGCACCTGCTCTTTCCGCTGGCGGCAGGGTTCACCCTGCTGGGTCCAGTGATCGGAACCGGGCTCTATGAAATGAGCCGTCAGCGCGAAACCGGGCAGGCAACGGGCTGGGGCACCGCCCTGCACGCCCTGCGCGCGCGTGTTCTGGGGCCGGTGCTGGTTCTGGGGGTCTATCTCATGGGGCTTTTCGTGGTCTGGATGTTCGCCGCGAAGTATATCTACGACCTCACGCTTGGGCCGCTTCCCCCCACCAGCCTGATGGGCTTTGCACAGGATGTGCTGACCACCGGGGCGGGCTGGCAAATGATCATCTTGGGCATGGCCACGGGCTTTGTTTTTGCCGCCGCCGTTCTCGTGCTCAGCCTGATCTCATTCCCGATGCTGATCGACCGGCGCGTGGGCCTGCCCGTGGCGGTGATGACTTCGTTTGCCGTGGCGCGGCGCAATCCGCGCATTGTCGCCACATGGGGCCTGATCGTGGCGCTTGGCATGACCCTCGGGATGCTGCCCGCGTTCCTTGGGTTGGTGATCGTTCTGCCGGTGCTTGGGCACGCAACATGGCATCTCTACCGCGCTGCCGTGCCGGCTGAGGGCTAATCCGCCTCGGCCAGCCGCGCCACATACCGCGCAAGCGTGTCGATCTCGAGATTGACCATATCCCCCAGTGCCACGTCGCCCCATGTGGTCACCGATTTGGTATGCGGGATGAAGTTGATCCCGAAATCGCAGCCGTCGACCTCGTTGACCGTAAGCGAGGTGCCGTTGAGCGCCACTGATCCCTTGGGGGCGATGAACCGCGCAAGAGACGCAGGCGCGCGCAGCGTAACGCGGGTGCTGTCGCCCTCGTCGCGCAATCCCACGACCTCGGCCAAGCCATCGACATGGCCCGACACGATATGCCCGCCCAATTCATCGCCGACCCGCAGCGCCCTTTCCAGATTGACGCGCCGCCCCTCAGCCCAACCCGACAGGTTGGTCTTGGACAGGGTTTCGGCCGAAATATCCACGTCGAACCAGCCGGACCCGAGCGCCACAACCGTCAGGCACACGCCGTCACAGGCGATAGAGGCACCAATCTCGATCCGTGCGGTATCATAGCCAGTGCCAATCCGCGCGCGCAGATCGCCACGATGCTCTACCGCCTGAATGCGCCCCACATCGGTGATGATGCCCGTGAACATGTATCGCTCTCCTCTTGGTATCTCGTGACCCCTACCGCCCTCACCGCCGCCAGACAAGAGACCGCAGCCGACAGGGCTTATTTTCGCCCGATTTTTGCAGTAGAAAGCGTGATCGAGCGCAAAGGCAAGAGACACTGCCATGACTGGTCTGACCGGCGAGAACCGCGCGTTCCTGTTTCTTCAGGGGCCGCATGGGCCGTTCTTCTATCAACTCGGGCAGATGCTGCGCCGGGCAGGGGCGGATGTCTGGCGCGTAGGCTTCAATGCCGGGGATCAGGCGTTCTGGCGCCAGCGGAGCAGCTATCTGCCCTTTCTCGGTCAGGCCGAGGACTGGCCCGCGACCCTCAGCCAGATCCTCGATGACAAGCGCATCACCGATCTCGTGCTCTATGGCGATACCCGGCCCATCCATGCGCAAGCGGTTGAGCTCGCCCGCGCGCGCGGCCTCACGATCCATGTCTTTGAAGAAGGTTACATGCGCCCCTACTGGGTGACGTATGAGCGCGGCGGCACCAATGGCAATTCCCGCTTGATGGAAATGAGCGTGCCAGAGATGCGGCAGGCTCTGGAAAACTCAGACATGGACACCGCCCTGCCCCCGGCCAGTTGGGGTGACATGCGCCAGCATGTTTTCTACGGCGCGCTTTATCATGGCTTTGTCCTCTTCCTGAACCGCCGCTACCGCCATTTCCGCCCCCATCGCGCGCTGACCGTCGGACAGGAGTTCAAGCTCTACCTGAAACGGCTGGTGCTGATGCCGGTTCAGGCCATCGAGCGGCGTCTGACCACATGGCGGGTGCGCACCGGCGGATTTCCCTATCACATCGCGCTTTTGCAGTTGGAACACGACGCCTCGTTTCAGGCCCATTCGCCCTTTTCCACGATGACCGAATTTCTGGAAACCGTGATCGACGGCTTTGCGCGCGGCGCGCCGCCGCATCATCATCTGGTGATCAAGGCGCATCCGCTGGAGGATGGCCGCGCCCCCATCCGCAGCGAATTGCGCCGCCTTGTGCGCGCCCATGGCCTGCGCGGGCGGGTGCACTACCTGCGCGGCGGCAAGCTTGCGAAACTGCTGGACGAGGCGCGCTCTGCCGTCACGGTCAATTCCACGGCGGCGCAACAGGTGCTCTGGCGCGGCATTCCGCTGCGCACCTTCGGTCAGGCGGTCTATGCCAAGCCGCAATTCGTCTCGACCAAACCCTTGTCCGATTTCTTTGCCGGGGCAGAGCGCCCCGACCGCCGCGCCTATACCGATTATCGTCGGTTTCTGCTGGAAACCAGCCAGATCGCGGGCGGCTTCTATTCCTCGTCCGGGCGGCGTCAATTGCTGCGACAAGCGGTCGATATGATGCTTGCCGCCGAAGACCCCTATGACGCACTACGCTCTGGCACCGCGGCCCCTCGGCAACAGTTGCGCCTCATCACATAGGCGCAGGCGATGGAAATGCTGGATTTTAACAATTTTCTCCGGTAGCGTGGCAAAAAAAGACCCGAGGCAGAACAAGAACAGGTCGAGGAGACCGAGCAGTGACATCCCGACACACCCGATGGGCGCGCCCTGTTGCGCTATTGCTTATTGCGTCCCTCGTGGCCGGATGCGGCCTGCCGCGCGTGGGCCCCAACAAGCGTGAACTCTACGCCGGATCGGTCCAGCGTCAGGGCGATGCCTTTGTCGTGACCGTCAATGACCGCGTTACCCGCGCGACCGCCGTGCAACCGGCACTCGGCTTTACCGACCAATTCCAGAACGCAGGCCTGCTTGGCTCTGACCTCATCAGCCCCGGTGACACGCTGGGCCTGACCATCTGGGAAAACGTCGATGACGGGCTTTTGGCTGGCGAGGCAACCAACCAGACCACCTTGGGCGAGGTGCAGGTGGACGGCTCCGGCTTTATCTTCGTGCCCTATGCGGGCCGGATCAAGGCCTCAGGCAACACCCCCGAAGGCGTCCGCCGCATCATTACCGAGAAACTCGAACAGCAAACCCCCGATCCCCAAGTCGAGGTGCGCCGTCTTGCGGGCAACGGCTCGACCGTGTCGATCAGCGGGGCGGTCAGCGGTCAGGGCGTCTATCCGATCGAGGCCCCCACCCGCACCCTCTCGGCGATGATCGCCTCTGCCGGTGGCATCGCGATCCCGCCAGAGGTGGCGCAGATCACGGTCATTCGCGGCGATCAACGCTCCAAGGTCTGGTTTCAGGACCTCTTCAAATACCCGCAGTTCGACATCGCCCTGCGCGGTGGTGACCGTATTCTGGTCGAGGCCGATACCCGCGCCTATACCGCCCTTGGCGCGACCGGTGCTCAGTCGCGCGTAACCTTCGAGACGCAGACGCTCAGCGCGCTTGAGGCCATCGCACAGGTGGGCGGTCTCTCGACCGCCGCCGCCGATCCGACCGGCGTCTTCGTGCTGCGCAACGAACCTGCGGAAATCGCCAATCAGGTGCTGGGCCGTAACGACCTTCAGGGCGCGCAACGTCTGGTCTACGTGCTCGACCTCACCAAGCCAAACGGCATGTTCATGGCGCGGGATTTCTCGATCCGCGACGACGACACGATCTATGTGACCGAGGCGCCGTTCACGCAATGGTCCAAGGTCATCGGGGCCTTTACCGGCACGCTTGGCGCGGTCGGGTCGGTATCGACGGCGTCCTCGACGCTCTCGGGCGACTTTTGAGCCAGCCCTCTGACGGGCAACCCGCTGGCGAGGCAGAAGCCTCCCGGCGGGTTTTCTATTTCAACGGCGGGTTTCTGTGGCAAACCCGCGTGCGCCGTATCCTGAAACTGGCAGGCCATGACCTGACCCTTGGGCGGCCCGGCAGGGATGACCTCATCGCCGTCTGGGGCCGCAGCCCCTATGCTGCGCGCGGCGAGGCGGTGGCGGCCCGCACCGGTTCCGGGCTCTTGCGCATCGAGGATGCGTTTTTGCGCTCGCTCCATCCGGGACGCAGCGGCGAGCCGCCTATGGGGCTCGTGATCGACCGGCGCGGCATCTATTTCGATAGCCGCCACGCTTCCGATCTCGAACATCTGCTGGCCACGCATCCGCTGGATGATACCGCCCTTCTGGACCGGGCGCGCAGCGGCATCGCGCGGCTGCAAGAGGCACATCTGAGCAAATACAGCGCCTTTGAGCCTGCTACCCCCTGTCCTGATCCGGGCTATGTCCTGGTGATCGACCAGACCCGCGGCGATGCCTCGGTCACCCATGGCGGGGCCGATGCCAACACCTTCCGCGAGATGCTCTATTGGGCACAAGAGGATCACCCCGGCGCACCCATCATCATCAAAACCCATCCCGAAACCACATCGGGCCACCGCCCCGGCTATTTCAGCACCAAGGACGAGAGCACGCGCATCCGCCTCCTCTCCGATCCGGTCAGCCCTTGGGCGCTGCTGGACGGGGCCATCGCGGTCTATTGCGTGACCTCGCAGATAGGGTTCGAGGCCATTCTGGCCGGGCACCGCCCACAGGTCTTTGGCCAGCCGTTCTATGCGGGCTGGGGCCTGAGCGACGACCGCCACCCCCTGCCCCTCAGCCGCCGGGGCCGCAAGCTGACGCGCGCGCAGCTCTTTGCCGGGGCGATGCTGCTCTATCCCACATGGTATGACCCCTGCCGCGACCGTCTCTGCGATCTGGATCAGGCGATTTCGACGCTGGAGGCCGAAACGCGGGCCTGGCGCGAGGATCACACCGGCTGGCAGGCCCATGGCATGCGCCTGTGGAAACGCGCGCCGCTGCAACGCTTCTTCGGCCAGCATCGGCGCATGGTCTTTGGCGGACCGCCCCAGCCCGACCGCCGCGCGATGGTCTGGGCCTCTCAGACCGACACAGCCCCGGTTGGGGCGGTGCGTGTCGAGGACGGCTTTCTGCGCTCGCGCGGCCTCGGGGCCGATCTAATCCCGCCTCTGTCCCTGGTCTGTGACGATCTGGGCATCTACTATGACCCTAGGCATGAGAGCCAGCTAGAGCGCCTGATCTCCGCCCGCGCCCGCCTGCGCCCCGATCAAGACCGCCGCGCCGAGGCGCTGATCGCGGCGCTGATCCGCCATGGCCTCAGCAAATACAACCTCGGTCAGCCGGTGCCCGACCTGCCCGAAGGACGGCGAATCCTCGTGCCGGGACAGGTCGAGGATGACGCCTCAATTCGCCTCGGGGCCGGGACCATCTGCACCAATCTCGCACTCCTGCAAGCGGCCCGCACGGCCAACCCGGATGCCGTGATCCTTTACAAACCACATCCCGATGTCGAGGCCGGGCTTCGCCCCGGCGCCGTGCCTCCCGCGGCCGCCCGCGACCTCGCAGATGTGATCCTTGACCGCACCGATCCGGCCCGGCTCTTGGGCATGGTCGACGAGGTCTGGACCATGACCTCGCTTCTGGGGTTCGAGGCGCTCTTGCGCGGGGTGCGTGTGACCACGACCGGCGCGCCATTCTACGCGGGTTGGGGTCTCACCCGTGATCTGGGCGACACCCCGGCGCGGCGTAGTGCGCGACCCACGCTGCGCGGTCTCGTCCATGCCACGCTGATTGATTATCCGCGCTACCGCGATCCCGTGACCGGGCGGGCCTGCCCGGTCGAGGTGGTGGTCGAGCGGCTGGCGCATGGTCCCTTGCCCCGGCCCGGCCCTGCCAACCGCCTCTTGGCCAAGCTGCAAGGCATGCTGGCCTCCTACGCCACATGGTGGCGCTGAGGCGGGACAAACAATCGCTATTGCGGGCTGGCATCCAATAGAACGACCTCGACCCGGCGATTGCGCTCGCGCCCCTCTGGGCTGGTGTTTGGGGCAATCGGGGCCAGATAGCCGATACCATGCGCCTCGACCTGCGTCGGGTCTACGCCATGTTTCTGGATCAGACGCGCCATCACTGCTTCTGCGCGGGCCCGCGAGAGGGCCGTATTCGTCTCCAACCCTCCGGTGCTGTCCGTATGCCCGACAAGCGCAACGCGCGTCTCTGGCGACGCCGCCAGAAACTGCGCCAAGACCACAAGGCTGCCATGCGGGCCCGGTCCAAGCGCGTTGTCGCCCGAGCCGAAATCAAGCCCCTCAAGCACCACATGCCCCATCTCTCGCAAGCGCAGCACCAGATCGGCTTGCGGCTCAACGTCGGCAGGCGTGGGGATCACGCTCTCCCCCTCCGCCAACGGCGTCACTTGCAGGATCTGAACATAGCCGGTCTGCCCGCTCTGGCTGACAATCAGGACTGCGTGATCCTGCGTCGCCCCCACACCCCGTCGCGCGAGCAAATAACGATAGTCGAAGAGATCAAGAAACATATCCGGCGCAGGCAGCGTGGGCAGGGCAAATCGGAAATCAAACCCGCCACACTCCACAGCCGCACACTCAAACGCCACGTCCCAGCCAGCGGCCTCCAACTGCTCACGCAGTGGCGTCAAAAGTTGCAGCGTCGTGACCCCCTGCACCGGCATCCGCCACGCCCGGCTGACGATCCGCCCTTCAAGGCGCAGGCTGGGCATATCCGTGCCGGAATGTGGCCCCGTCGGCAGGCTCACCGTATCCGCTGTGCCGATCACCTCACGCGTGAGGCTGGCCCCCGCAGGCAGGCTCAGATCGACCGCAGAGGCCGGCCCCCCTGCGAACAACATCCACAGCAAAAATGAAAACGCGCGCCGCATCCCGCCCTATCGCGCCTGCGCATGATACTCGGGGTTGGGCTGCATGCCCGTGGCCGAGGCAACCCGATTGCTCATGTTGAAAAAGCCCGCAACATTGGCAATGTCCCAAATGTCGCGATCGGTGAACCCCACGTCGCGAAGTCCGGCACGATCAGTTTCGGTGATCTCGGACGAGGCGCGCGTGATCTTCTCGGCAAAGCCCAGCATCGCGCTCTGCCGCGCATCTAGCCGCGCCACTCGCCAATTCATCACCATCGCCTCACCCAAGGCGGGATCACCCGACAGTTGCCGCACCGCAGCACCATGCGCCACCTGACAATACCAGCAGCGATTGATCGCACTGACCACCACCGCGATCATCTCACGCTCCAGCTTGCTCAGGCCGCTCTCGGCCAGCATCAGGTTGTTGTAAAGCGTGGTAAAAGCGTTGAGCTTGTCGATATCGAACGCATAGGCCCGGAGAACATTGGGGATCATGCCCAGTTTCTCGGCGCAGATGTCAAAATACTTCTGCGTTGCCTCGGGCAGCGGGTCGAGCATCGGCAGATCAAGCGCTGTGGGCTGGTCTGAATTGGTCATGTCTTACTCCTTCTGCCGGTAATGGTAATCGCCAACATGCGAAAATCCCATCGCGGAATAGAGCCCGTTGGCCCCCTGATTGCCCTTGGTGCAAATCACCGCCAGAAATTCCGCGCCCTCGGATTGCGCCCAAAGAGCGGCCTGAAGCATCATCAGCCGCCCCATGCCTGCGCGGCGATGGCGGGCCTGCACCTCGAGCGCATGCACCATGGCGATCCCATCGTGAATGGCGGCAAAGCCGGTGGCGGCGGGCTGATCCTTGTGCCTGCCGAACAGCCCGGTCTTGGGGCCGGTCACACGCTCCATCACCGCGATCCGCGCCGGGCCAATTCCACCTTCGGCCCAGATTTCGCGCATGATTTCCAAGGATTCCCAAACCGCAAAGGTGCTGACACGCGGCGGCCTGTCCACCGTCAAGGTCGCAACGGGCACCACATAGAGATTGACGGGATCAACCACCTCATAGCCCTCAGCGGCCAAGAGCGCATCCAGCGCGCCATCCCCCTCACGCAATTGAAACAGCGGGCTTTGATCCAGCGCGCGCATGGCAGCTTCGGCCTTGGTCAATTCCTCGGGCGTGATCGGCCGCGCCGCCGTGGCTGCCGATACGCGCTTGCCGCCACCCCGCCCCTCGCGGATCGTGACAGGGCCAAGCACCTCTGTCCGCGCGGGTGGCCAGGTCGCCTCTGTCACCGCATAGAGGGTCTGCACATCTGGTTTCATGCCGGAAACATCCCCGCCAATTCGGACATTGCCGCATCAAGCCGCGCGCCATCCTGCCCGCGCATCACGATCTGCGCGCCATAACACCCGTCGCGGATGAACGGATAGGATCCGATGCTCAAATCCGGATACCGCCCCGCCAGATCCGACAAGGGTCCGGCAATGTCGCCCTCGCCGCGCCGGATTTCCAGCGTCTGTGACAGGATCGGCGCGCCCCCCGTGAGCTTGGGCAGCACAGAGGCCAGCATCGCCTGGAAAATCGACGGCACCCCGGCCATGACATGCACATTCTCGATGGTAAAGCCCGGCGCGGCACTGATCGGATTGTCAATCAGCGTGGCCCCGTCGGGAATACGCGCCATGCGCAGGCGCGCATCGTTCAACTCCTGCCCGCGCGCGTCGTAATGCGCAGCCAGAATGGCGCGGGCATCCTCGCGCACCGAAATCGGCCGATCAAAGGCCGCCGCCACATTCTCGGCGGTGATGTCATCATGGGTCGGGCCAATCCCGCCCGAGGTGAACACATGGTCATAGGCCGCACTCAGCGCCCGAACCGCCGCGACAATCGCGTCGGGGTCATCGCTGACTACGCGCACCTCCCTGAGGTCGATGCCCATCTTTGTCACCTCGCCCGCCAGATAATGCATGTTGGCATCACGCGTACGCCCCGAGAGGATCTCGTCTCCGATGACAAGCATGGCAGCGGTCGGGTTGGGCATGGCAGACTCCTTGATCCGGGGACAAACACGGTATAGGCGCAGGCCATGCGCTTTCAAACCCCTCTTGTGCAGGCTGTGCTGCTGCGCCGCTACAAACGCTTTCTCGCCGATATTCGCCTCATGGACGGGCGCGAGGTGACGGCGCATTGCGCCAATCCCGGCAGCATGATGGGCCTGGCAGAGCCCGGCGCATCCATCTGGGTCGAACCCAACGACGATCCGCGCAAGAAACTCAAATTCGGCTGGCGGCTGGTCGAGAGTGGCAATGGCGATTTCACTTGTGTGGATACCGCCATTGCCAATCGCGTGGTCAAAGAGGCGCTAGAGGCGGGGCAAATCCCAGAGTTGGCGGTGTATGATATGGTGCGGCCCGAACAATCCTACGGCGCGGGCAGCCGGGTGGATTTCCTGCTGTCGGGCGAGGGTCTGCCCGATGCCTATGTCGAAGTGAAATCCGTCACCCTGTTGCGAAGCCCCGGTCTCGCGGAATTTCCCGACAGCGTCACGGCGCGCGGGGCGCGCCACCTAAGGGAATTGTCCGAAATAGTGCGTGCAGGGCACCGCGCCGTGCTTCTCTATCTGGTGCAACGCACCGATGCGCAGGCCGTGACCGTGGCAGAGGACATAGACCCCACCTATGCGTCGGCATTGCACCGGGCGCACGCCGCAGGGGTCACGGTGCTGTCATATCGGGCCAATATCACGCCGCAAGAGGTCACAATCGGACACAGTCTGCCCCTTGCGGACGACCGCCCTCTGGTCCTTTCGCGCAAATAGCCCTAGATAAACGGAAAATGTACACCATACGAGGCCGGACGTGAACGAGACACACCGAGGACGATTGACGCGCGAAGGTATCCGCATCCATGAGACTGCGGATTTTGCCGGCATGCACCGGGCCGGGGCGCTCGCCGCACAGATCCTTGACGAGATCGCAGAGCATGTTTTTGTCGGCCAGACCACCGCCGCCATCGACAAGGTGATCGAGGACAGGGTCAACGCCTCCGGCGCGAAATCCGCCACCATCGGGTATAAGGGCTATCAGCACGCAAGCTGTATCAGCGTCAATCACGTGGTCTGCCACGGCATTCCCGGCGACAAGGTTCTGAAAGACGGTGACATTCTGAACGTCGATGTGACCGTCATCGTGGATGGCTGGTTCGGCGATACCAGCCGCATGTATGTGGCAGGCAAACTCAGCCGCAAAGCCGAGCGCCTCGTTCAGGTCACGCATGACGCGCTGATGAAGGGGATCGAGGCCGTGCGCCCCGGTAATACCTTTGGCGACATAGGCCATGCAATCCAGAGCTATGTGGAGGCGCATCGCATGTCGGTGGTGCGCGATTTTTGCGGTCATGGGCTGGGCCGCGTGTTCCACGCCCCGCCCAATGTGCTCCATTACGGGCGAGCGGGCAGCGGGCCGCGTCTGGAGGAAGGTATGTTCTTTACCATCGAACCGATGGTCAATCTGGGCCGTCCCGAAACCAAGGTCCTCGCCGATGACTGGACCGCCGTCACCCGTGACAAATCCCTCTCGGCACAGTTCGAACATTCCATCGGCGTGACCGCCACCGGCGCAGAGATTTTCACCCTCTCGCCCGCAGGCAAATTTCATCCCACCTGGGCGTGATCGGAAAATCGCCCTACCCCAGATCCGCCGCCTTGGGCGGGGCCTTTGGCGTAAACTCGCAACGATCCGGCTTGATGTCCACCAATGGTGTGCCATCGAGACAATCCAGCCCCCGCACGACCAAGGCCGCCCCGTCCACCCCGATCAGCCGCACCTGCGATGTTCCGATCGGATTGGGTCGCTGCGGCGAGCGCAGGGCAAAGGTGCCGAAATACCGTGCCCCATCCCCCTTGGGATTCTGCCGCACCAGATCACGCCGTGACCGGTCCAACCAATAGAGGATTTCGAGATGCTGATAGGCCTCGATTCCCTCCAGCGCCGCAACCCAAGGCGCGAAAACCTCTATCCGGCACTCCGGCCCATCGAGCCGTCCCTGACGCGGGCAATCTTCCCGCCGGGTCCATGGCGTATGTATCCTGCCGATGAACTGTAGCGCGGCGTCCTGCCTTTCGGGCAGCTCGGTCACCACCTCACCAGCGCGCAATCGCGTGTCCATCCCGGCCCACCCTTTCGTCAGTAGACGTCTTGCCAGTCATCCTCGTGGAACACCTCGCCAAGCGCCATCCAGCGCACCCGCACCCGAGCCACCCGCGTATCCGCCCAGGTGCGAAACACGATGTCAAACCCCTTCGTCGTGATCTTCTCCGCCGTGACATCGGCGCGGGCATTGGTGGCACTGTCCATATCCCAGAGCGACAGAGCCACATGCACCGCAGGCTCGGACTTGAACGGGCTGGAAAACGTGATCTTCTTGCGCCGCTCTCGCGCGCCTGACCCGGTCCACATCTCCCCCCCATCGGCAAAATCCGAAAAGAGGACATCATCCCCCTGTTCGATCCCAATGGCCTGATTGATCAAGAATTTCATACGACGCCTTCCGACACTCTGGCGAGACTACACCGCTTTTCCGGCAAAATTGAGAGCGAAAAATGAAAAAAGGGCCGCGGAACGGCCCCTTTAATCACAAAATCGGCGCGCCTCAGTTGGCAGACAAACCGATATGATCACCAACGGCGACCATATCCGCCAAAAGCTTGGCCATCTCGTCGACCGGGCCGGGCTCATTGACGAATTTCTCTTGCGCATGCGCCAACTTGTCGGTCGCGGCATCCACCATCGCCTTGTACGCCTCGCGGGTCATGTCCTCGCGGGCAACAGCCTGCTCGGCCAGAACCGACACGCTCTTGCCGCTGATCTCGGCGAAACCGCCGGTCACGACATATTCCTTCTCGCCCGACGGCCCCGAAACCCGCAGGATACCGGGACGCAGGGTGGTGATGAGCGGGGCGTGATCGGCCATGGCGGTCAGATCGCCCTCGGCTCCCGGAATGCTCACCTCATGGGCAGCGACCGAGGCCAAGAGCCGCTCGGGGCTCACCAGATCGAATTGCACTGTTTCAGCCATCTCGGCCTCCCTCATGGTGTCAGGCCTGCGCGGGGATCACCCGCGCAGAACCGTGACAGGCGTTGATCAGGCCGCGTCGGCAGCCATGCGTTCGGCTTTGGCAATCACATCCTCGATGCCACCGACCATGTAAAAGGCACCTTCGGGCAGGTGATCATACTCGCCCGCGACCACAGCCTTGAACGATTTGATCGTCTCTTCCAGCGGCACCTGAACCCCGTCAGAGCCGGTGAACACCTTGGCCACGTCGAACGGTTGGCTGAGGAAACGCTGGATTTTCCGGGCGCGTGCCACGGTCAGCTTGTCCTCTTCCGAGAGTTCGTCCATGCCCAGAATGGCGATGATGTCCTGCAAGCTCTTGTAGCGCTGCAAAATCCCCTGCACGTCACGCGCAACCTGATAATGCTCTTCGCCAACGATCTGCGGATCCATCAGACGCGAATTCGAATCGAGCGGGTCCACGGCGGGGTAAATCCCCAGTTCCGAGATCGCCCGGCTAAGAACGGTCGTTGCGTCAAGGTGGGCAAAGGTCGTGGCAGGGGCCGGGTCGGTCAAGTCGTCCGCAGGCACGTAAACGGCCTGAATGGACGTGATCGAGCCTGCCTTGGTCGAGGTGATGCGCTCCTGCATGGCACCCATGTCGGTGGCCAGCGTCGGCTGATAACCCACGGCCGAAGGAATACGACCCAACAGCGCCGACACCTCGGACCCCGCCTGCGTGAAGCGGAAGATGTTGTCGACAAAGAACAGAACGTCCGACCCTGACTGATCGCGGAACTGCTCGGCCAGCGTCAGGCCGGTCAGCGCCACACGCGCACGCGCCCCCGGAGGCTCGTTCATCTGACCGTAAACAAGGGCCACTTGGCTCTCTTCCAGATTGTCGGGCTTGATCACGTTGGATTCGATCATCTCGTGATAGAGGTCGTTGCCCTCACGGGTCCGTTCACCCACACCGGCAAACACCGAATACCCCGAGTGCACCTTGGCGATGTTGTTGATCAGTTCCATGATGAGAACCGTCTTGCCCACACCGGCACCCCCAAAGAGACCGATCTTGCCGCCCTTGGCATAGGGGGCCAGCAGGTCCACAACCTTGATGCCGGTCACGAGGATCTCGGATGCGGTCGACTGCTCGGAAAACTCCGGCGCAGGCTGGTGGATGGACCGGTATTCCGTCGCCTTGATCGGCGCGCCCTCGTCCACCGGCTCACCGATGACGTTCAGGATGCGGCCCAGGGTGGCATTCCCCACCGGAACCGAAATCGGCGCGCCGGTATCGCTCACGGCCTGACCGCGAACCAGACCCTCGGTTGCGTCCATTGCGATGGTCCGCACGGTGTTTTCGCCCAGATGCTGCGCCACTTCGAGGATCAGCTTCTTGCCGTTGTTGTCGGTCTGCAGCGCGTTCAGAATGGCTGGCAGATCGCCGTCAAATTGAACGTCCACAACGGCGCCAATGACCTGCGTCACCTTGCCTTTTGCATTTGCCATGTTTCGTCTCCGGTTCTCTTACAGCGCTTCCGCGCCGGAAATGATTTCAATTAGCTCGTTGGTGATCACGGCCTGACGCGAGCGGTTGTACTCGATTGTCAGCTTGTCGATCATCTCGCCTGCGTTGCGCGTTGCATTGTCCATCGCGGACATGCGCGCACCCTGCTCCGAGGCACCGTTTTCCAACAGCGCGGCAAAGATTGCGGTTGCAACGCCACGCGGCAACAGATCGGCCAAGATCGCCTGCTCGTCGGGCTCGTAATCATAGAAGCTGTCGGTATCGACCTTGCCAGCCGCGGTGTCCACGTCGAACGGGATCACCTGCTGCATGCTCGGAATTTGGCTGACCACATTCTCGAACCGCGAGAAAAAGATCTTCGCGACATCAAACTCACCGCCATCGAACCGCTTGAGCACTTCGGCCGCAATCCCTTGGGCATCGGCATAACCAAGGCGCTTGACCTCGCTCATGTCGACATGACCCACGGAATACTGACCATAGTCGCGCTTCATCGCGTCGCGGCCCTTCTTGCCGACGGTCAGGATCTTGACCGTCTTGCCCTTGGCCAGCAACTCGGCGGCATGGGTCTTGGCCAGCTTCGCGATATTGGCGTTGAAGCCACCGCAAAGGCCCCGCTCGGCGGTCATCACCACCAAGAGATGCACCTTGTCCTCGCCCGTGCCCGCCAGCAGACGCGGCGCATTGGCCGCATCCCCGACAGAGGCCGCAAGCTTGCCCATCACGGCGTTGAAACGCTCGGTATAGGGGCGGGCCTGCTCGGCAGCATCCTGCGCGCGGCGAAGTTTCGCCGCGGCAACCATCTGCATGGCCTTGGTGATCTTGCGGGTCGATTTGACCGACGCGATCCTGTTTTTCAGGTCCTTGAGATTCGGCATTGCCTTATCTCCCCCTTATGCGAAGTCAGCGGCGAATTCGTCCAGCGCAGCTTTGATACGGTCCTCGGCCTCACCCTTGATCTTGGGGTCTTCCTTGGTGATGTATGCCAGCAGATCGGCATGTTTGCCGCGCAGGTGCTTGAGCAGACCCTGCTCATAGCGGCCCACCTGGTTCACCGCGATCTTGTCCAGATAACCCTTGGTGCCCGCATAGATCACGCAGACGATTTCCGCATTGGTCAGCGGCGAATACTGCGCCTGCTTCATCAACTCGGTCAAACGCGCACCACGGTTGAGCAACTGCTGTGTCGCCGCGTCAAGGTCAGACCCGAACTGGGCAAATGCCGCCATCTCGCGATACTGAGCCAGTTCCAGTTTGACGGGACCCGCGACCGATTTCATCGCATTGGTCTGAGCGGAAGAGCCCACACGCGACACCGACAGACCGGTGTTCACAGCCGGGCGGATACCCTGATAGAAGAGTTCCGTCTCAAGGAAGATCTGCCCGTCGGTGATCGAGATCACGTTGGTCGGAATAAACGCCGAAACGTCACCACCTTGGGTTTCAATGATCGGCAGCGCAGTGAGCGAGCCCGAACCATTGTCCTCGTTCAGCTTGGCCGACCGCTCCAGCAGGCGAGAGTGGAGATAGAAAACGTCACCCGGATAGGCTTCACGACCGGGCGGACGGCGCAGCAGCAGCGACATCTGGCGATAGGCCACGGCCTGTTTCGAGAGATCATCGTACACGATCAGCGCGTGACGGCCATTGTCGCGGAAATGCTCGGCCATAGCGGTCGCGGAATAGGGCGCCAGGAACTGCATCGGCGCGGGGTCCGACGCGGTGGCGGCCACAACGATCGAATACTTGATCGCGCCGCTTTCTTCCAGCTTCTTCACCAGCTGCGCCACGGTGGACCGCTTCTGCCCCACGGCGACGTAAACGCAATAGAGCTTCTTGCTCTCGTCGTCGCCCGCGGCTTCGTTGTAGATCTTCTGGTTCAGGATCGCGTCCAGCGCCACGGCGGTCTTGCCGGTCTGACGGTCGCCGATGATCAGCTCGCGCTGACCACGGCCAATCGGGATCATGGCGTCCACGGATTTGAGGCCGGTCGCCATCGGCTCATGCACCGATTTACGCGGGATGATGCCGGGGGCCTTCACATCGGCCAGACCGCGGGTCTTGGTCTTGATCGGGCCCTTGCCATCCAGCGGGTTGCCCAGACCGTCCACAACGCGGCCCAACAGCTCGTCGCCAATCGGCACGTCCACGATGGACTTGGTGCGCTTGACGGTGTCGCCTTCCTTGATGTCACGGTCAGAACCGAAGATCACGACACCGACGTTGTCGCTCTCAAGGTTCAGCGCCATGCCCATGATCGAGCCCGGAAACTCGACAAGCTCGCCAGCCTGAACATTGTCCAGCCCGTGAACCCGTGCGATCCCGTCACCCACCGAGAGAACCCGGCCGATCTCTGCAACTTCGGCGTCTTGGCCAAAGTTCTTGATCTGGTCCTTCAGGATCGCAGAAATCTCTGCTGCTTGGATACCCATTTATCCGACCTCTTTCATTGAATTCTGGAGGAAATCGAGCTTGGAGCGGATCGACGTGTCGATCATCTTCGAGCCCATCTTGACGACTAGACCGCCGATGAGGCTTTCATCAACGGTCGCATTGATCTTGACATCCTTGCCGACGCGCGCCTTGAGCGCCTTGGCCAGCTTGTCGGATTGCGCCTTGGTCAGCGCCTTGGCGCTGGTCACATCGGCACTGACTTCGCCTTTTTCTTCGGCGATCATGGCGTTGAGCTGCGCAATGAGCTGCGGCAGCACGAACAGGCGCCGCTTTTGCCCCATCAGAGCCAGGCCGTTCTGCAACTCCGGCAGCAGCTTCATTTTGGCGGCGACCGCAGACATGGCCGCCCCTTGCACATCGCGGCTCAGAACCGGAGAGGCGATCATCACGCGCAGGTCTTCGCTCTCGCTCAGCGCCTGTGCCAGATCAGTGAGATTGCTTTCGAGTTTGGCCAAGCCTTTGGCCTCTCTCACAAGCTCGAATATCGCAGTGGCATAGCGCGCGGCAATGCCAGTAGAGATCGAAGCTGGTTCGGACACGTCCACCCTTCCGATAATCTGGCCCCGGTTGGTCAGGCGTGACGCAGGGTCACATCCGGGGGCGTTGGCATAGGGTGAGACTTGCGAACCACCCAAATTCGGCTGCGGTGTAGCAGAGCCTTCCCAAGCGGGCAAGCCGCTTGAAAACTATTGTATACTATTGAATACAGTTATATTTCAGTTACTTAACGCAAGTGCGACCTAATGCGCGCTTTTTAATGTTCAAAAAGTTTCACTTTTTACTACGAAATGGCGATTCCCCTCACGATCACCCTGCCCAAAGCTCCGGCGCACGTTAACGCTATCAGCGTTTTGCAAGGACGTCGCGCGATTTTTGCGGCATCGGCCAAAGGCTGCCAAGGCTCCGAAACGCCCCTACCCCAGTGGCGAGACACCAAAGAGCAAGGGATGCGCCGCAAGCAACCCCGCATAGAGCAAACTGCCAAGCAGCCCCCGCACGCATGCCATGCCCCAGCTTCGTGGCGCGATCCCCGCTTGCCGCCGCGCATGGTCCAGCCGCAGCCACTCTGCCCCCATTCCTCGCCGCTTGCGCCGGTCAACGATCCACATCCCCCCGATAGCAAAGCCTGCGAAACTGCCAAAGAGGATCACATGCGCCAGATCCCCATTGGGAAGCATATGCGCCACAGCCCAGAGCGCCAGCGCCAGCAACAGAGGATGCCGCGTCAGCCGCACGATCCCCGGACGGCCCGGATCAAACCGTGCATTCTGCGCGCCGCCAAAGGAAAACGGATTGGGCCGCCCGATACTCAACCCCAGGATCACGCAGACCCCCAACATCACGGCCAGCGTGACATGCCCCTGCCACGCCGCCCAGCCCCAAAGCGGCACATAGGGCGCACGCCCCGCCGCGCCGATCACCCATGCCAGAACCGCCAATGACAGGATCGAATAGCCAAGCGTGAATCCCCCTGCCCCTACCCGCGCCACAACCGGCGCCTTGATATTGGGGCGCAGCGGCACCGAATGGCTCAGGAAGAACACGGCAAAGGCCGCGATGAACTCGGCCCAGCCCATCAGGCCCCCGGTATCGTCTTTGCCGGTTTCAACCGCAGCATCAGCGGCCCATAGAGAACCGCAAACCCGCCAAACGCGCCGATCCATGCGATCCCCGCCAGTGCGTGCAACAGGACCGCCTCCGCAGGCCACAGACCAGCCGCCAACCGCGCCAGCACAGAGACCACCAGCGCGAGGTAAAGCGCTACCGTGCCGCTCCCCGCAGTCAACGCGCGGCCCGTGTGACCCAAGGTCGCCCGCGTCATCACCGCCAATGTCATCAACCCTGCCGCGCCCGCCATCCACAAATGCTGCACCGCCGCCGCGCCGAACACGCCCGAACTCAGCGCCTCCAGCCCGATGCCCAACGCTCCAAGCGGCACGAACGCATACCCAAGGTGCAGCACCCAGACGAGCGGCTCCGCCCCCGTGCGCTCTCCCGCCCAGCGCGCCAGACGCGCGGCATGGACGACACCCACGACCACCAGCGCCCCACCCGTCGCCAATGCCTCTGGCCGGGTGACCCACATCCCGAGCGCCACCAGCAATACCAGGAGCGCCCCCTTGTCGAACCGCTGCATCGGCGGCACCGGCAACCGCCCCGCCCCCCGCCGCGCCAGCCAGTTGCGCGTGAACGACGGCACGATCCGCCCACCAATGACCGCGATCATCATCACCACCGCCGCCAGTCCCAGCCGCAGGCCATAACCCTGCGCCGCATAATCCCCCCGCGCCGCCTCCCAATGAAACAGCGCATTGCCCAGCGCAAAGACCGCCAGCATCGCCAAGACGATCAGATTGCGCCAGTTCTTGCCCGCTACGATCTCGCGCAGGATCACCACGCCCAGAACCACCGGCAACGCCAGATCCATCAGCGCCACCGCCACCGGCGGCACCCCGGCAGAGAGCATGACCGCCCCCCGCCCGATCAGCCACAATGCCGCCAGCCCGCCCAGCGGCCAGCCCACGATCGGCAGCCGCCCGGTCCAGTTCGGCACCGCCGTCAGCAGGAAACCGGCAATC
Organism: uncultured Roseovarius sp.; assembly: GCF_963972555.1. Classification (NCBI taxonomy): domain Bacteria; kingdom Pseudomonadati; phylum Pseudomonadota; class Alphaproteobacteria; order Rhodobacterales; family Roseobacteraceae; genus Roseovarius; species uncultured Roseovarius sp. The sequence continues at coordinate 53,599 of NZ_CAXAUM010000013.1, read as the reverse complement.
ACCGCGCCGAGATAGCCAAAGAGGAACTCATGCGCGTGCCATGTGACCGGATCGAACGCGGTCGGCAGGCTCAGCGCGCCCGCCAGCATCGGCACCCAGAGCGCCATGATCCCCGCCGCCCAAATCCCTGCACACAGGAAAAAGGGCCGAAACCCGAAACTCAGGACCGCAGGCCCACGCCAAACCCGCATCTGCTCTGCCGTGCTCGTCATCTCTCGGTCCTTTCAGCCCTCAGGCCCGCATCCGTCACGACCATGTCGAGCGGAATATCATGCGGCTGCGGATAGATCGTCTCGATCCGCGCCTCGCTCAGCGCGATACCGATACTCACTGGGCGCGGATCAAGCGCCGCCAAGGTCCGGTCAAAATAGCCGCCGCCATAGCCCAGCCGGTAACACGCCGCCGTCCAGCCGATCATCGGCGCGAGGGTGATGTCTGGCGTCACCTGCTCCGCTTCGGGCGGCGGCACCGGAATATTCCAATCGCCGCGCACCATCTGCGTCTCGGGCGTCCAGCGGCGAAACACCAGCGGCGCGGCCTTGACCTCGACAATCGGCAACGCGATCAGCACCCCATCTGCATGCCATTCCGCCATCAGCCCGCGCAAATCCGGCTCGCCCTTTATTGGCCAGTAGCAGGACAGCACCTTGCCCCGCGCCCCGTTGAAATTCTCTTTCACCACCGCGCGCAGGTGGTCCGAGATTGCCCGCCCAACCTCCTGCCGCGCCGCCACGCTCAGCGCATCGCGCAACCCGCGCAGGCGCGCACGCTCGGATTTACGCCACCGCGCGACATCGCGCGCCTGCTCCGGATCGGTTGCGAGAGGATCGAAATAGGTCGGGTCCACCTCTGCCGCCATGCAAGGCGAAGAGGCATATCTGCCCGGCTTCGGGGTATCGGACATGCGACCGTCCTTTCCGTGGTCCGGGACGGGCACGCAGCGCCGATCCCGCTTTCCATCCCGGTCTAATCCCGCTAATAGGTATTGTAAATACCGATTCAACAGAGAGCCTAGCGACCATGCGCCTCACCTCCTTTACCGATTTCGGGCTGCGGATGCTCATGCGCATGGCCAGCGCGCCCGAGCGCGCCTTTTCCACCGCCGAGTTGGCAGCCGAATTCGACCTCTCGCGCCACCATCTCGCCAAGATCATGCAGCGCCTGTCACAGGCCGGTCTGATCGACACACGGCGCGGCGGCGGTGGCGGTGCGATCCTCGCCCGCCCTCCCACCGAAATTCGTCTTGGCGACATCGTTCGCCACCTCGAATCCGGTCAGGCGCTCGTCGCCTGTTTCGGATCAGAGGCGGGAGAGTGTTCTCTCGACGGGCGATGCCGACTCAAGGCGCGCCTGAGGGCCGCAGAGCGCGCTTTTCTCGACGACCTAGATCGAAGCACCCTGGCCGACATCGCGCTCGACCGATTGCCTTTGGCTGCAGGGTAAGGAACCTTACAAAATCGACCCCCGGTTTGTAAGCTTTGTAAGGTCTCAGACCGGCTTGGCCTCTGGCTGCGGACGCAGCACCGACAACGGTTTGCGCACCTTGTCCCGCAGCCCCGGACCGCTCGGTGCCTGCACCCGCTTGGTGGCCTCAACCATCAGCACCCCGCCCGACACTACGACCGATAGCTTGGCTCCCATCCGCTCCCACATGCCCGCCGTCTTTCGCCAGAACGGACGCTCCGAAGGCGGCTGATAGAGCGTCGTGGCGTGATGCTCTGGCAAAAAGTTGTGTGATTTCAATTGGCTCTCCAATTGCGTTTGGCTGTAGGGACGTCCAAATCCAAACGGCGTGCGATCCGAGCGCGACCACAGGCCAGCCCGGTTCGGCACGATGAACAGCACCGATCCTCCCGGCCCAAGCACCCGCCAGCACTCCTCCAGAACCGCGCCAGGCTGCTCCGAAGTCTCCAGCCCATGCACCACCAAGAGTTTGTCGACATGCCCGGTTTCCAACGGCCAAAACGTCTCTTCACAGAGCACCGAGATATTCGGCATCCCCTGCGGCCACCCGATAACCCCTTGAGGTGCGGGCATTAATCCGATCACCCGGCGCGCATCAGCCAAGTAGGGCCGCAGGAATGGCACCGCAAATCCATAGCCGACCACCGTCTGTCCCTGCGCCTCGGGCCAGAACTCCGCCACTTGCGCGCGCAAGGTTTTCTGCACCGCGCGCCCCAATGTGCTGCGGTAGTAAAAATTTCGCAGGTCTTGTACGTCTAGATGCATTGCAGCCCGGCCAAAGATCAGTCACTCTTGACCGTAACACTAACCGGCAATCGGGAAAATACCATGGTTTTGCAAATCCTTACTGTCCCCTGCCTGGCTGATAACTATGCCTATATCGCGCATGATCCGGCCACGGGAGTGACCGCAGTAATCGACGTGCCAGAGGCCGAGCCAATCCTGCAAGCCCTTGATAATCAAGGATGGGCCGCCTCTTTGGTGCTGCTCACCCATCACCACGCCGACCATGTTCAGGGCCTTGGCGCCCTGCTTGCGCGGCACCCTGCATCTGTGATCGGCGCTGCGGCCGACGCCCACCGCCTGCCCCCGCTCGACCAGTCGGTGGCCGAAGGCGACCGGATCGCGATCGGGTCGGAAGAGGGGCACGTCCTCGATGTGTCGGGTCATACGCTCGGCCACATAGCCTTTCATTTCCCCGAAAGCGCGGTGGTCTTTACCGCAGACAGCCTGATGGCAATGGGCTGTGGGCGGGTTTTCGAGGGCACAATGCCACAAATGTTTGAAAGTCTTGCAAAACTTGCGGCACTCCCACCCGAGACAATGGTCTGTTCCGGTCACGAATACACGCAAAGTAACGCGAAATTCGCACTGACCGTTGACCCGGACAACCCGGCCCTTATATCAAGGGTCAAAGAGATCAGCGCCGCCCGCGCCGCAGGTCGGCCCACTGTCCCCTCAACCCTGGCCGAGGAATTGGCCACCAACCCGTTTCTGCGCGCCGGTGACGAAGGCGTGCAGGCACATTTGGGCATGTCCGGTCGCGCTCCGGTTGATGTCTTCGCTGAAATCCGTACCCGCAAGGACCGTTTCTAAGCGGGGCGTGATGAAAACAACGCTGGTTACACGAAATGTGACCCAGTTTGATGAAATAATCCTTGAAGACTGGCCACTATCGACCAAACTTTAAGGTTATGAGGCCAAGGTTAGTGGGCAACCCGCCCCGGCCAAGATCAGAAGGAGCACGACCGTGCCTTCATTCTCGAACACGCTCGAACAGGCAATCCATGCGGCATTGGCTCTGGCCAATGCACGCCAGCACGAATTCGCGACCCTCGAACATCTTCTGCTCGCGCTCGTCGACGAACCCGACGCCGCGCGCGTGATGAAGGCATGTAGCGTAAACACCGAGGAACTGCGCACCACGTTGGTGGAATTCATCGACGATGATCTCGCCAATCTGGTGACGGACATCGAAGGATCAGAGGCGGTGCCCACCGCCGCGTTCCAGCGGGTGATTCAGCGCGCGGCGATCCATGTACAATCGTCAGGTCGGACCGAGGTCACGGGGGCCAATGTGCTCGTCGCGATCTTTGCCGAACGCGAGTCGAACGCCGCCTATTTCCTGCAAGAGCAGGATATGACCCGGTATGATGCGGTGAACTTCATCGCTCATGGCGTGGCCAAGGACCCTGCCTACGGCGAATCCCGCCCGATCACGGGTGCCTCCAGCGAGGAAGGCGAAAACGCATCCAAATCCACGGAGAGCGATGCCGTGGAGGCAGGGGACTCCGCACTTGCCAAATACTGCGTCGATCTGAACGAAAAAGCGCGCAAGGGTGATATCGACCCGCTGATCGGTCGCGATGCCGAGGTCGAGCGCTGCATTCAGGTGCTCTGCCGCCGCCGCAAGAACAACCCGCTGCTGGTGGGGGATCCCGGCGTGGGTAAAACTGCCATTGCCGAAGGTCTGGCGCATAAGATCGTGCGGGGCGAAACCCCGCGCGTTCTGTCGCGCACCACGATCTACTCGCTCGACATGGGCGCGCTGCTTGCAGGCACCCGCTATCGCGGCGATTTCGAGGAGCGGCTCAAGGCGGTCGTGACCGAGCTTGAAAAACACCCCGATGCGGTGCTTTTCATCGACGAAATCCATACCGTGATCGGGGCCGGTGCCACCTCTGGTGGGGCAATGGATGCCTCCAACCTGCTCAAGCCCGCGTTGCAGGGCGGCAAGCTGCGCTGCATGGGCTCGACCACCTACAAGGAATTCCGCCAGCATTTCGAGAAGGATCGCGCCCTTGCCCGCCGGTTCCAGAAAATCGACGTGGCTGAGCCGACGGTCGAAGATGCGGTCAAGATCCTCAAGGGGCTCAAACCCTATTTCGAGGATCACCACAGCGTCAAATACACCAACGAGGCGATCCGCTCTGCCGTGGATCTCTCGGCGCGCTACATCAATGATCGCAAGCTCCCGGACAAGGCCATCGACGTGATCGACGAGGCAGGGGCCGCACAACATCTCTTGGCGGCCTCCAAGCGGCGCAAGAGCATCGGCGTCAAGGAGATCGAAGAGGTCGTGGCGAAAATCGCCCGCATTCCGCCAAAGAACGTGTCCAAGAACGACGCCGAGGTGCTCAAGGATCTCGAGGGCACGCTCAAGCGCGTGGTCTTTGGTCAGGATGCCGCGATCGAGGCACTGAGCTCTGCCATCAAACTGGCCCGCGCGGGCCTGCGGGAACCGGAAAAGCCCATCGGCAACTACCTCTTTGCCGGTCCCACCGGCGTGGGCAAGACCGAGGTGGCCAAACAGTTGGCCGATACCCTTGGCGTGGAACTCCTGCGGTTCGATATGTCCGAATACATGGAGAAACACGCAGTTTCGCGGCTTATCGGGGCACCTCCGGGCTATGTGGGCTTTGATCAGGGCGGCCTGTTGACCGACGGGGTGGATCAACATCCGCATTGCGTTCTCTTGCTCGACGAGATCGAAAAGGCGCATCCCGACGTGTTCAACATCCTGCTGCAGGTGATGGACCACGGCACGCTGACCGATCACAATGGTCGCAAGGTGGATTTCCGCAATGTCGTGCTGATCATGACCTCCAACGCAGGGGCGGCGGAACAGGCCAAGTCGGCCATCGGCTTTGGCCGCGACCGGCGCGAGGGCGAGGATACCGCAGCCATTGAGCGGACGTTCACACCCGAGTTCCGCAACCGTCTGGATGCCGTGATCTCGTTCGGGGCGCTGCCAAAATCGGTCATTCTCAAGGTGGTCGAGAAGTTCGTGTTGCAACTCGAGGCGCAGTTGATGGATCGCGATGTGACCATCGAACTGACCCAAGCGGCTGCAGAATGGCTGGGCGACAAAGGCTATGACGATAAGATGGGGGCGCGCCCCTTGGCCCGTGTCATTCAGGAACACATCAAAAAGCCGCTGGCCGAGGAATTGCTCTTTGGCAAACTGCTCAAGGGTGGCGTTGTCACAGTGGGGGTCAAGGACAACAAGATCGACCTCGTCGTCGAGGGCCCCGTCACACGCCGCCTGACCGGCAAGAAAAAGCCGCCCCTGCTCACTGCCGAATGACGGCACGGCTTGGGACGGTACTTGGAATATTGACCCTGGCGGTGGCAACGCATGCCGCCGCCGATCCCCCCAAGCTGAGCCTCCCGTTGGACTGTGAACTCGGGCGGACCTGCTATATCGAGGATTACGTCGATACCGATCCCGGCCCCGGCCAACGCGACTATACCTGCGGCATCAAGAGCCGGGACGACCATCGCGGCATAGACTTCATGCTTCTGTCCTTCGAAGATATGGAGGCGGGCGTAAATGTGTTGGCTGCCGCCCCCGGCATTGTCGCCGCGACGCGGGATGGTATGGCCGATACCCCCGTCACCGCTGAAACGCGCGATGCCATCCGAGGGCAGGAGTGCGGCAACGCAGTCCGCGTCGATCACGGCGATGGCTGGCAAACGCTTTACTGCCACATGAGGCGCGGGTCCATCAGCGTAGGCAAAGGCGATAGTGTAGAGGCGGGCGATGTTCTGGGTCAGGTGGGTCTGAGCGGCCTTACCAATGCTCCGCACGTCCACCTGGGTGTTTTGCGGGATGGCAAGATCGTCGATCCCTTTACTCCTGGCGCGGTCGACACCTGCGGTGCGCCCCTCGATCAGAGTTTGTGGCAAACCGCCCTGCCCTATGACCCCGCCGGGCTCTTTACCGCCGGGTTTTCCAACTCCGTACCAGAGTTTGAAGCAGTCCGCTCCGGTGCGGCCCGTGCCAGCGACGCGCAGCCAGATCAGCCGCTCGTCCTCTATGGGCATGTCTTCTACGCTCAGCCCGGCGACCGCCTGAGCCTGAGCGCTCGCGGGCCTGAGGGTGAGGTTTTCGTCCACGAAATCACGCTCGACGCGCCGCAAGCACAGCTTTTTCGCGCCTTTGGCCGCAAGGCACCGCAGGGGGGCTGGCCATCAGGTGATTATCGCGGCTATGTGCGCCTGACGCGCGGCGAGACCGTTCTTGCGGTGCGGCACGCCGATATAACTGTCACGCCCTGAGCGCTGTTACCGCGTTGTCAGTTTCAACTCGATCCGCCGGTTTTGCGCGCGCGCTTCGGGCGTATCCGCAGGATTAACCGGCTGGAATTCGCCATAGCCATTTGCCGATAGCCGCTCTGCCGGGAAACCAAGGACCTCGGTGAGATAACGCACCACCGACAGCGCGCGCGCCTGGCTCAGTGCCCAATTATCGGCAAAACGCGCGCCCTCGATGATCGGCACGTTATCCGTATGCCCATCGACTTGAAGCACCCAGTTGATGCCCTCAGGGATCTCTCCGATTACATTCCGCAGGATGCCCGCCACCTTGGCAATCTCGCCCCGCCCCGCAGGTGACAATTCCGCCTCACCGGGGGCAAATAGCACCTCGGACGAGAATACGAACCGGTCGCCGACGATCTGCACCCCCTCTTGCTGACCCAAGACATCGCGCAGGCGGCCAAAGAATTCCGAGCGGTATTTTTCGAGGTTCTCTTTCTCCGCTTCCAGAAGACGCGTGCGCTCTTCTTCTGCGATGCGACGCCGCCGTTCTTCGGCAGCGACACGTGCAAGGGCGGTATTCAACTCATTCCCAAGCGACTGCAACTGCACCTCGGTTTCAGCCTCACGGGCCTTGGACTCGTCCAGCAGCGCCTGAAGTCCGGAGAGTTGCTGCCGCAAGGCAGCCACCTGTTGATTGAGCAGTGCCTGCTGTTTTTGCGCCTCCGTGGCCTGCGCCGCCTCGGCCGCGAGACGCGCTCGCGCCTCTGCCAACAACGCCGCGCGCTGTTCCGCCTCCGTCATCTGTGTCTCGGCCGCCGCTTCGGCCGCGCGTTGCGCAGCAAGCGCAGCCACCAGTTGATCCCGCACCGCTTGTGCCTCTTGCGCAGTTTGCGCCGCGGTATCGCGCATCTCGGCCAACTCGCCCTGCAGTCGCGCGATGTCGGCCTCTTGCGCTGTGGCATCCTGTTCGGCATCCAAAAGCGCCTGCGCCAACTGGTTGTTCAGGTCCGAACGCGCCGTTTCCGCCGCCGCGAGAAGCGTCAGCGTTTCTTCGGCGCGCTTGCGTTGCTCTTCCAGAGCCAATGTCATGGCGGTCAGTTCGGCATCCGCCTTTGCCAAACGCGCGCGCAACGCTTCGGCTGCGGCGGCCTCGGCCAGTCGCGCCTGTTCCTCGGCGCTAAGCTGCTGTTCAAGGGCCGCCTGAGCCTCAGCCGCGTCCGCGTTGCGCTGCCGCAGGTCCGCCGCGAGCGCCTCGAGAGCCTCGCGCCGTGCGGCAGCAAGACGCGCGGCCTCGGCCTGTGCGTCGACCTCATCCCGCAGCCCTGCAAGCGCGAGTTGCAACTGCTCTTGCTCGCTCAGCAATTCGGCGCGCGCTGTTTCAAGATCGGCGATGCGTCCCTGCGCACGCTCGCGCTCTGCCAAGAGGCCCGCGACCTGTTCTTCGAAACTGGCAATGCGCCCCTGCGCGATGCGTAGCTCTTCTGCCTGCGCGGCCTCACGGGTTCGGGCGTCGTCCAGCGTCGCAGTCAAGGTGCCAACCCGATCCTCGAGCCCCGCGCTGCGATCCTGTTCGAGCCCGAGTGCCAGCGACAACGCCGCCACTTCGGCCGAGAGCGCATCAAGTTTCGTGGCCTGCCCGCTGATTTCCTCGCGCAGCACGAACTGCACCATCATGAAGATCGTGAGAACGAACATCAGCACCAGCAGAAGGCCGGTCATCGCATCGACAAAGCCCGGCCAGATCGAGGCCTGAAACCGCGCGCCGCTGCGCCGCGAGAGGGCCATGGTCAGCCCTCCTCAGCCTGATCCGAATCTGAGCGCGGCACGATCGGGCGCACGGGGCGCGGCGTCGGCGAAGGGCGCGCCTGCCCCAGAACCCGCGTCAGGGCCGCCAGATCGGTGCGCAATTCGGTCATGGTCTCTTGCCGACCGGCACTGATTTCCTCGAGAATCCGCAGCATCTGCACGTCGATCGAGCGCAGGCGCATCCGGCTTTCTGCATCAATCCCCTCGTGGGGCGTGGCGTCGCGCGCCTCCAGCGAGGCGATCAACCGCTCTTGGCCCTCGGCCAAACGCAAGAGCGCCAGTTGCACCGGGTTCTGATCGCTCATCCGGTGTGTCAGCCGCTCGATTGAATCCGCCAAAACCCCAAGTTTCTGGTCGACCATCGCGCGGCTCATGTCCGACTGGCTGAGCATGGATTGGAGCGCGTCCATCTGTTCGGCCATGTGATCGAGCAGATGCGTTACCGCGCCCCCCTCGCCACCATCCCCGTCGCCGCTGGCGAACCCGACCCGCGTGATCGTGGACATCCATTCCTCAAGCTCGCGGTAAAAGCGATTTTGCCCATGCCCCGCAAAAAGCTCGAGCAGCCCCACCACCAACGATCCGGCAAGCCCCAGAAGCGACGAGGAAAAGGCCACACCCATTCCACCCAATTGCGCCTCAAGCCCGCTCATCAGGCGGTTGAAAACGGCGATCCCCTCTTCGCCCTCTTGCGGCGCAAGGCTGCGGATCGTGTCCACGACCGCGGGCACCGTCGTGGCAAGCCCGTAAAACGTACCCAACAGCCCGAGAAAAATCAAAAGGCTCACAATATAGCGGGTGATCTCACGCGCCTCGTCGATCCGTTGTGCAACCGAGTCGAGGATCGAGCGCGCCGAAGTTGACGCAATCTGCATCCGCTTGCCGCGCGAGCGCAGCAATGTGGCCAGAGGCGCCAGCATCGATGGCGGTTGCGTCAACTCGTGGCCGGGCAGCTGTGCGGCAAACCCGTCGATCCAGCGGGCTGACCCGATCAGTTGCAGCACCTGCCAGAAGGTCGCAATCACCCCGAGGACGAAGACAAAGAAAATGAACCCGTTGAGCCAGAGATTGGCCTCGAACACCGGCAGCACCCGAGGCAGCGCCACGAAAGCCCCGAGCGCGGTCAGCCCGATGACCACCAGCATCAAAAAGATCTGGCGGTAGGGATATGAAAACTGCGGCTCGACCTCACGGTCCGGCTGGTCCATCTGGACGCTCCCGACACTTGGATTTCTTGCGCCAACCCTACGCGGCTTGGACGCCCAAGCCAAGGATTTATCCACAGATATGGCGCACCCGTCGCACCAGCCAATCCAGCTCCTTGTCGTGGATGCCCAACTGTCGCAGGTGGTCGGCGGTGTTGTAGAGATATTCAGTGTTTGGCCCACGCCCGCCGACAGCGCGGGCGATGATACCCGCCTGTTCCTCGAGATCCAGACCACCGCAATATTGCACGTGATCGGGGTCGATCACATAGGTCACGGCCTCGACCCGGCGACCGTCGGCCAGATCAATCTCCAGCATCCTCTCCAGATAGGCCGAGGAAATCAGCTCGCGCTCGCGCAGATAGGCCAGTACATCTTCGGCCTCTGCGGGGTCGGCCCGTAGCGCCACCCCCTGGCAGAGCGCACCGGGACTGGCATCCAATGCCAGAACCAGACCGGGAACCTCATCCGTGCCGCGATGGTGGATGCTACGCATGCAAAAGCTGCGGTGATAGTCGGGCAGTCGGGCAATCACCCGCTCGACCGCGTCAAAGCCCGGATTCCACACCAGCGATCCGTAGCCGAATACCCACATTGCCTTTGCCCCTGTTCCTCGCGCACCGCCCCCTATAAACAGCTCTCACTGGGCATGAAAGGGGCGCGCACCATGAGATTTCTGCTTGCCGTGATCTTGATCGCCGCATCGGGCTGGTCTGGCTACTGGTTCGTAGGGCAAAACGGGTTGAGCCGCGGCTTTGAGACATGGTTCGAGGCGCGGCGCGCCGAAGGCTGGGTGGCCGAGACCTCGGACATCACGGTGCAGGGCTTTCCCAACCGATTTGACACCGGATTTTCCGACCTCGTGCTCGCCGATCCTGCGACAGGTCTAGCTTGGGAGGCAGAGTTCTTTCAAATCCTCGCCCTCAGCTATCAGCCAAACCACGTCATCGCCGTCTGGCCGGATCAGCAGTTGATCGCCACACCACAAGAGAAATTCCGCATCGAGAGTCGCGACATGCGCGCCAGCCTGCGCATCGCCCCTGATACGCGGCTGGCCCCGGAACGCGCCACGCTGACAGCGGAATTCCTGCAAGTCTCGCCCGAGGCACGACCAGACGAGCCAACCGCCCTCACCAGCCTCACGCTGGCCGCGGAACGGCAGCAAGAGGCTGAGTATCGTCTGGGCCTCTCCGCAGAGGGGCTGACGCTCGCCGCCCCCTGGCAGGCGCGGCTTGATCCGCAAGGGCGCCTGCCCCGGCAGATTTCCGGGCTGCATGCCGATCTGACCGTGCGTTTCGACCGGGTCTGGGACCGAAGCGCCATCGAGGACGCCCGCCCACAACCGACAGAAATCAAGGTAAAGCTGGCGGATGCAAAGTGGGGGCAGTTGCATCTTCAGGCTGCCGGCGCGGTCAAGGTCACGCCCGAAGGCTGGCCCGAGGGCGACATCACGCTCAAGGCACGCAACTGGCGTGACATGCTTCGGATCGCAGCAAAGACCGGTGCCGTGCCCGATAGTATGCTGGGAACGCTGGAAAGCGGGCTTTCCCTCATGGCGCAGATGTCAGGCAATCCCGAAACGCTGGATGTGCCGCTGACATTTCGCAACGGGCGCATCTTGCTGGGTCCGATCCCGATTGGCCCAGCACCGATATTGCGGCTGAGATAGGTTCAGGCCCCGTCGCGCAGGGCAACAAAGGCCGGCCATGCATCGGGATCAGCCACTGTCTTGTCGCGGCAGAACGGGTTGCAAAAGCCGAAGATGCGCCCTTCGCTCTCCATCAGGTCGGTCACGGGATCGCCGGAATAGGGACAGGCCGTATTCTCGGGCGTGCCCTCAGCCACCGCGCGTGCCCGGCGCGGCACCGGGCCGGGCCAAGGTGCGGTGGCGTAGGGCTTGGCATAGCGGGCAAGCGTCGCCCCGCGCACCAGTCCCATGGCGCGCCAACGACGAAACGCAGGATCGTTCAGATGGGCCGCAACATAGGCGCGGGCATGCTCGGACACCGGCAGGCCATACCCCGCAATCCGCGCAGCAACCGGTGCAAAAAACGCATCCGCAGCGCTGTAATCCCCGCAGAGCCATGGGCCATTTGGCGCGCAGGTGGCACGGGCGTGCTGCCACAGGGTCTCGATCCGGGCGAGATCATTCAGCACCGCCTGCGAAGGCGTGACACCGATATAGGCCGTGCGCAGGTTCATCGGACAATCGCCGCGCAGAGCCCCAAAGCCCGAATGCATTTCCGCTGCAAGTGTGCGCGCCGTTGCGCGGGCTCGTGGATCGGTGGGCCATATCCCCGCCTCGGGATGTCGGCTGGCCAATTCCTCGGCCATGGCAAGGCTGTCAGACACTGCAACCCCTTCGGGCGTCACCAGCACCGGCACGGTGCGTGCCGGGGCCAAATCGGCCAATTGCTGCGCCACGCTCGCCTCGGCGTCGAAATCGAGCAGGCGCACGCGATAAGGAAGTCCAAATCGCGCGAGCAAGAGCCATCCGCGCAGGGACCAGGACGAATAGGCGTAATCGCCAAGGATGAGATCATAGGTCATGGGGCGATGCTATCGCTGGCCCCGCCCCGCGCCTAGCGCGTTTTTGTGCACCCCTGCATCACGGATGGTGATTGATCGCACGTGCCTGCCAACCCGCCCCGACCCAATGCAATTCCGTCACCGAGAGGTTGTCGATCCGATGCGCGAACGCCTCGTAGGCCGTGACCCCGAGGGCGGCCTGTACCTGAGTCAGGATCGCGCCCATATGCGCCACCGCGACAATATCGCGCCCCGGATGGGCGGCACGCAGTCGCTCAGCGGCGCGCGAGACGCGGGCGGACACCTCATGCCAGCTTTCGCCGCCGGGGGCGCGGATATCGCCCGGCTTTTCCCAAAAAGCGCGCAACAGGGGTTGATCGGGCACGGTATCAAAAGCCTGCAATTCCCATGCGCCAAAATGGATTTCGCGCAGGTCGGGATCATCGGCAAGACGGTCTCGCCTACCCGCGATGGCATCAGCAGTGGCACGCGCGCGGCTGAGGTCAGAGGAAATCACCAAGGCATCGTCGGGCAGATGCGATGCCACCCGCGCCAGCCGTGCCACATCGCTCAGGTCCGCCGGAATATCCGACCAGCCCACCATGGATTTGGCATGCGTCGGCCCATGGCGAACCCAGAAAAATCGGCTCACGGCAGCGTACCCTTTAGAACTAGGGGCAATCCCGCGATGACATTCACCACCAGATCCGAGCGGGCCGCCAAGGCCTGATTGATCCGGCCCTGCGCGTCCCGGAACCGGCGGGCGAGCGCGTTGTCGGGCACCACCGACAGCCCCACCTCGTTCGAGACCATCACCACCGGCGCAGCGCAGGCATCAAGCGCGACCATCAGCGCCGCTTGCGCCTTGTCGAGATCGTGGTCCGCCAGCAGGTGATTGCTGAGCCACATTGTGATACAGTCGAGCAACACGACCTCATCCGCCCCCGCCTGTTCCAGCGCCGGGGTTAAGTCGAGCGGGGCCTCAATGGTGCGCCAGTTTGGCCCACGCATCACGCGATGCCGCTCCAGCTTGGCGCGCATCTCGTCGTCAAAGGCCTGCGCCGTGGCGAGATAGACGCGCGTGCGTTCGGTGCCGGTAACAAGCGCCTCGGCAAACCCGGATTTACCCGAAGCAGCGCCCCCCAGAACAAGGCTAAGTCGTGGAAGATTGGACACGCACCCTCCTTTTTTGATCCGGTCACGCCCGCGCTGCGTAGCACTTTGCGACAAGAGGAAAAAGGGCGCAACGAAGTCACGCCGCCGATAGGGGGAATTCAGATGCCACTGGACGCACCGCAGCAAAGGTCCATGTCCCGCACCGCAATGAAAGCGGAAATGCTGGACGCCGAAACCGAACTGGCGCTTGCCTATGCTTGGCGCGATCAGCGCGACGAAGAAGCGCTGCATCGCTTGATCAACGCTTACATGAGGCTTGCGATTGCGATGGCGTCGAAATTCCGCCGCTATGGCGCGCCGATGAATGACCTCATTCAAGAGGCTGGCCTTGGCCTGATGAAAGCGGCGGACAAGTTTGACCCCGACCGTGGCGTGCGGTTTTCGACCTATGCCGTGTGGTGGATCAAGGCCAGCATTCAGGACTACGTCATGCGCAATTGGTCGATGGTGCGCACAGGGTCTACCTCCTCGCAAAAGTCCTTGTTTTTCAACATGCGCCGCGTGCAGGCACGGCTGGAGCGCGAGGCGCTTGCGAATGGCGAGCAGCTGGACGGCTATCAACTGCGTGAGATGATAGCGCATGAGGTGGGGGTGCCCCTGCGCGACGTCGAGATGATGGAGGGGCGTCTGTCGGGCTCTGATTTTTCGCTCAATGCGACGCAATCCTCCGAGGATGAGGGCCGCCAGTGGATCGACACGCTCGAGGACGATGGCGCGCGCGGAGACGAGATCGTGGAACGCGACCATGATATGCACGCGCTGCGCACATGGCTGGCAGATGCCTTGTTGCGCCTCAATGATCGCGAGCGGTTCATCGTGCGCGAACGCAAGCTGCGGGATGAGCCGCGCACGCTGGAGAGCCTTGGCGAGGAGCTGAACCTCAGCAAGGAACGCGTTCGCCAGCTTGAGGCGGCTGCCTTCCAGAAAATGCGCAAGCATCTTGAAAAGCACGGTGGCGAGGTGCAAAACCTGCTCGCATGACCGTGCGCGCCCTTGCCCTTTCGATCTGCTCTGTCTTGGCCTCGCCTACATACGCGCAGGACGTGGTGATACTAGGCGAAGTGCATGACAATCCCGCACACCATGCAGAACAGGCTGCGCGCGTCGCTCGAACAAGGCCAAAGGCAATCGTATTCGAAATGCTGACCGCTGAGCAGGCCGCGCGCGTCACCCCGCAGGTGTGGGGGAATGAAGCAGAACTTGAGGCAGCGTTAGGCTGGGCCGAGAGTGGCTGGCCAGATTTTTCGATGTATTATCCGATCTTCGCCGCAGCCCCTGAGGCCGAAATCTATGGCGTGCAGGTGCCTCGTGACGCCGCGCGCGCAGTGATTGCCGACGGGCCAGCCGCTTCGTTCGGGGAAGAGGCTGCGCGCTACGGGCTCGACCGCGATCTTCCGCCGCAAGAGCAGACAGCTCGTGAAACGCTCCAGAAAGAAGCGCATTGCAACGCCCTGCCCGCAGAGATGCTGCCCGGCATGGTCGCCATCCAACGTCTGCGCGACGCCGTATTGGCCCGTGCGGCCATAGAGGCGCTCGAGGCAACCGGCGGGCCGGTGGCGGTAATCACTGGCAACGGCCACGCCCGCCGCGACTGGGGCGTGCCCGCCTACCTGACTATGGTCGCGCCGGATCTCGACATCTGGGTTCTGGGCCAGACCGAGGACAGCCGCCCGCTCGACGGCGGGTTTGACCTCGTCACGAGCGCGCCTGCGGTCGAGCGCCCCGACCCCTGCGCGGCGTTCAAGTGATCCGGCGCACCCTTGCGCGGCCCCGGCCGCAGCCCTAGTGTCAGGGCGCAAGTCACAAGGAGCGGCCATGCTCAGCTCGAAACGCATTCTTCTGATCATCGGCGGCGGCATCGCGGCCTACAAGACGCTCGATCTCATCCGGCGTCTGCGGGAGCGCGGCGCGTCGGTGACACCACTGCTGACGCGGGCCGGGGCGGAATTCGTGACCCCGCTCGCGGTCTCGGCCCTGGCTGAGCGCAAGGTGTTCTCCGACCTCTTTGACCTCACCGACGAGGCAGAGATGGGTCATATCCAACTCAGCCGCTCTGCCGACCTCATTGTCGTGGCGCCGGCCACCGCTGACCTCATGGCCAAGATGGCGACGGGCCGGGGGGACGATCTTGCATCAACAGTTCTGTTGGCCACCGATACGCCTGTGCTGATCGCCCCCGCGATGAATGTGCGGATGTGGGAGCACCCTGCTACACAACGCAATATCGCTGTGCTGAAAGGCGATGGAATTACCTTTGTCGGACCGAATGCGGGCGATATGGCGTGCGGAGAGCATGGTCCGGGACGCATGGCCGAGGTGCCGGAAATTTTGAGTGCCATTGAAACAGCGCTTGGCGATGGCCCGCTGAAGGGGCAGCGCGTGCTCGTGACCTCGGGACCCACCCATGAACCCATCGACCCGGTGCGCTATATCGCCAACCGGTCGTCAGGGGCGCAGGGCACGGCGATTGCCCGCGCGCTTGCAACCCTCGGGGCGCATGTGGTCTTTGTCACCGGCCCCGCCACCGTGCCGCCCCCCGATGGGGTGACAGTGATCCGTGTCGAGACAGCGAAAGAAATGCTCGAGGCCGTCCAAGCTGCCCTGCCTGTGGACGCGGCAATCTGCGCCGCTGCTGTCGCAGATTGGCGGGTGGCCAGTGCGAGTGACCACAAGATCAAGAAAACCAAGGGTGGCCTCCCGGTGCTGGAGTTTGCCGAAAACCCCGACATACTTGCAACGCTCAGCCAGAGGACGACGGACAGACCAAGGCTGGTCGTGGGCTTTGCCGCCGAAACCAATGACGTAATTGCGAACGCCACCGCCAAACGCGCGCGCAAGGGTTGTGACTGGATTGTCGCCAATGATGTGCGTCCCGATACCGGCATCATGGGAGGCAGTGAAAACGCTGTCACGCTGATCACCGCGGACGGAGCCGAAGACTGGCCGCGTATGGGCAAAGATCAGGTGGCCACGCAACTGGCGGCCAGGATCGCTACGGCCCTGAGCTGAAATTATGCTTACTTTCAACAGGATGGAGAGGGGCGTATGCTGACCGTCGCATTTCAATGGGAGGGCGGGGCGGATCGCGACCTCGGCCTGCCCGCCTATGAAACCACCGGCGCGGCCGGGGCCGATCTGCGCGCGAATTTCCCGGATCGCGCTTCGGTCATGCTGGCACCGGGCGCACGGGCGCTGGTGCCCACAGGGCTGCGGTTGGCGGTGCCGGCGGGGTACGAAGTGCAGGTGCGCCCGCGCTCTGGCCTTGCCCTCAAGCATGGGATCACACTTCTCAATAGCCCCGGCACCATCGACAGCGATTATCGCGGACCCTTGGGCGTAATCGTGATGAACGCCGGGACGGAAACCTTTGAAATCACGCATGGAATGCGGATTGCGCAGATGGTGGTGGCCCCTGTGGCGCAGGCGCGGTTCACACTGGCCGAAACGCTGGACGAGACCGCACGCGGTGCGGGTGGGTTCGGCTCGACGGGGATCGGCTGATGTTGCTGGTGGGGGTCATGGCGGCGGTGCTCTGGGGCATTGGCGCGGCGTTAGGCACGCCCCGGCGGCTGCGGTGGGGGATGATCGCGGGGCTATGGGCTGCGGTGGTGCTGACGCATCTGGTGCTGCCGGAGGGCCATCCGCTCCGCATGGCCACGGGCGAGAGCGCGGCACTCTGGCTGATGCTGGGCGGCGCGGCGGCGATTGCACTGATCTACCGTACCGGATTGCGCCGCCTGCGGGCGCGCTCGATGCAGGCAAAAACACCGACTGAAACGCACAATCCTTTGTTTTCAGAGACGGAACTTGGACGTTACGCGCGCCATATCGTGCTCCGGGAAATTGGCGGACCGGGGCAAAAGGCGCTGAAGCAAGCCCGCGTTCTGGTTATCGGCGCGGGTGGTCTTGGCTCGCCAGCGTTGCTCTATCTGGCGGCGGCGGGTGTGGGCACCATAGGGATCATCGACGATGATATAGTGGATAACTCCAACCTGCAGCGGCAGGTGATCCACCGCGATGCGGATATCGGCCTGCCCAAAGTGCAATCGGCCATGGCAGCAATGCAGGCGCAGAATCCGCATGTTGTGGTGCGCCCCTATCAGCGGCGACTGACGCCCGAAATCGCGAGTGACCTCTTTGCCGATTATGATCTGATTCTTGACGGCACCGACAATTTCGAGACGCGCTATCTGGCCAATGCGACTGCCGCAGCCCAAGGAAAACCTTTGATTTCAGGCGCTTTATCGCAATGGGAAGGACAATTGAGCGTGTTCGACCCGGCCCATAGCACACCCTGCTATCAGTGCATTTTTCCAGAGGCCCCCGCCCCCGGTCTGGCGCCATCCTGCTCCGAAGCGGGGGTCTTGGGGCCCTTGCCAGGCGTGGTCGGTGCCATGATGGCCACCGAGGCGGTGAAACTCATTACTGGAGCAGGACAATCCCTGCGCGGAGAGATGTTGATCTATGACGCGCTCTATGGCGAAAGCCGCAAGATCGGGCTAAGCCGCCGCGCAGATTGCCCCATATGTGGGGGAAAAGGAGAGAGTGATGACCAACATGTTGCAGGCTGAATGGACAACACCGTTCGCCCTTGCCCCCTTTGACGCCATTTCGGACGCGGATTTCGCGCCTGCGTTCGAGGCAGCTCTGGACCAGGCGCGCGCCGAAATTGCGACGATTGCCGATAATCCGGAGCCGCCCAGCTTTGCCAACACGATCGAGGCGCTGGAAGCCTTGGGCAAGGGATTGGATCAGGTGCTGGCGGTTTTCTACACGCTGGCGGGTGCGGACAGCAATCCAAAGCGGCAGGAATTGCAGCGTCAATTCGCCCCGAAGCTCGCGGCATATTCGTCAGAATTATATGGAAATAAGCCGCTTTTTTCACGTATTGAAACCCTCTGGGCGGCTCGGGACACACTTGACCTGACACCGGAAGAGGAGCGATTGCTGATGCTGACCCACCGGGGCTTCCGCCGCTCTGGCGCGGCATTGACCGGGGATGAGGAAGCCCGGATGCGCGCAATCATGGCGCGGCTGGCGGAATTGGGGACGGCATTCACGCAGAACCTGCTGGCGGATGAGGCCGGGTGGCATATGGAACTGGCTGAGGCTGATTTGGCGGGATTACCTGAATTTCTGGTCGATGCCGCCCGCGCGGCGGGGCGCGAAAAGGGGCTGGAACGGCCGGTTATCACCCTCTCGCGGTCGTTGATCGTGCCGTTCCTACAATTCTCGCCCCGCCGTGATCTGCGAAAAAAGGCATATGAATCATGGGTTTCGCGTGGAGCCATGGGCGGTGAGACCGACAATCGCGAGGTGGCTGCCGAGATTTTGCGCCTGCGGGCAGAGCGGGCGGCATTGCTGGGATACGAGAGCTTTGCGGCTTACAAGCTGGAAACCGAGATGGCCAAGACACCAGAGGCGGTGCGCGACCTCTTGATGGCAGTATGGGAACCGGCCAAGGCGCAGGCGGAAAGGGATGCCGCGCGCCTGACGGAAATGATGCAAGCCGATGGAATCAATGGAGAATTGGAACCATGGGACTGGCGCTACTATGCCGAGAAGCGGCGGCAGGCAGAGCATGATCTGGATGAAACCGCGCTCAAACCTTACCTATCGCTCGAGAGTATGATCGCGGCGGCGTTTGGCTGTGCCAATCGGCTGTTCGGGCTGGAGTTTCACCCGCTTGATGTGCCCCTCTACCACCCTGATTGCCGGGCCTGGGAGGTGACGCGCAATGGTGAGCATGTCGCTGTTTTCATTGGGGATTATTTTGCGCGCGGGTCCAAGCGGTCGGGTGCCTGGTGCTCGGCGATGCGCGGTCAGGCCAAGCGGCCAAAGGTGCAGGGGCCGGTGGTGATCAATGTCTGCAACTTTGCCAAGGGCGATCCGGCGCTGCTGAGTTATGACGATGCGCGCACCCTCTTTCACGAGTTTGGCCATGCCCTGCACCAGATGCTGTCGGACGTAAATTATGAAAGTATTTCAGGAACTTCCGTAGCGCGAGACTTTGTCGAACTGCCCTCGCAGCTCTATGAGCATTGGCTGGAAGTGCCCGAGGTGCTGGAGCGCTACGCCACCCATGTCACGACGGGTGCGGCTATGCCACGGGATTTGCTGGATAAATTGCTGAAGGCCGCGAATTTCGATCAAGGGTTTCAGACGGTGGAATATGTCGCCTCTGCCCTTGTCGATCTGGCGTTCCACGAGGGGGAAGCGCCCAAGGACATCATGGTCAAGCAATTGGAAGTATTGGATAATCTCGGCATGCCGAGGGCAATTACCATGCGTCATGCCAGCCCACATTTCGCGCATGTGTTTTCCGGGGACGGCTATTCCAGCGGCTATTACAGCTATATGTGGTCCGAGGTGATGGATGCCGATGCCTTTGCCAGTTTCGAGGAAGCCGGCGGGCCATTTGATATAGAGCGGGCCAAGGCCTTGGAATCGCACATTCTTTCGCGCGGCGGATCAGAGGATGCCGAAACGCTCTATTTGAAATTCCGTGGGCGGATGCCGGGGGTCGCGGCGCTGCTCAAAGGTCGCGGGCTTGCGGCGTGAGCGATGTAAGCTCTGTAAGGTTTGTCAGGTGATTTTGTAAGGTCCGAGGGGGTATTGGGGGCGCTGCCCCCGCCCCGGATGAAATCCGGGACTCCCCCGAGGTATTTTCGGCCAGATGAAACCCGGTTTCAGATCGTCTGATCGTAGTCGCCTACTCCCGGTTCAGTGCGGATGACGGCATCAATATCCGCGAAGATGGCGCGCATTTCCGCATCGCTGTCGCTGCTCTCGCACACGACCACGAGGTTCGGGGTGTTGGAGGAGGCACGCACGAGGCCCCAAGAGCCATTGTCGAGAATGACGCGCGCACCATTGACGGTCACGACCTCTTTGATCGCGCGCCCGGCGAGGGGTTCGCCTGCGGCATGACGCGCGACAAGGCGCGCGACGATACGGTCCAGCACGGCGTATTTTTCGGTATCGGCGCAATAGGGTGACATGGTGGGGGTCGAATAGGTCACGGGCAGCGCGCGGCGCAGGTCGGACATCGACATATCGGGGTTGCGGTCCATCAGTTTGCAAATCTCGACCGCGACGCGCATGCCGCAGTCATAGCCGCGCCCGATGGGTTCGGCGAGGAAGTAATGACCGGATTTCTCGAACCCTGCGAGCGCACCCAGTTCCTTGACCCGGCGCTTCATATGGCTGTGGCCGGTTTTCCAGTAATCGGCGGTCACGCCGTTTTTGATAAGTTCGGGGTCAGAGGCGAAGAGGCCGGTGGATTTCACGTCGGCCACGAAAGTGGCGTTGGGGTAAATCTTGGACAGGTCGCGTGCCATGATGACACCGACCTTGTCGGCAAAGATTTCCTCGCCCTCGTCATCCACGACGCCGCAGCGGTCGCCGTCGCCGTCAAAGCCGAGCGCGAAATCGGCACCCGTCGCGCGCACGGTTTCGGCCATGTCATGCAGCATTTCCATGGCTTCGGGATTGGGATTGTAATGCGGAAAGGTGTAATCGAGCGTGTTGTGCGAGGGGATCACCTCGACCCCCAAGCGCTCGAATAGTTCAGGCGCAAAGGCGGAGGCGGTGCCATTGCCGGTGGCGCAGACGACACGCAACTTGCGGCTCATGCGGAAATCGCCGACGAGATCGTCGAGATAGGCCTCGCGCACGCCGGAGACGAATTCGTAGGCGCCGCCGGGGCGGGGCAGACCGCGCCCTTCGAGCACGATGTCGCGGAGTTCGGCCATCTCGTCGGGGCCGTGGGTGAGCGGGCGATCAAAGCCCATCTTGACCCCGGTCCAGCCATTCGGGTTGTGCGAGGCCGTGACCATGGCGACGGCGGGCACATCGAGATGGAATTGCGCGAAATAGGCCATCGGGCTGAGGGCGGGGCCAATATCCTTGACCGTGATCCCCGCCTGCATGAGACCGAGGATAAGGGCGTTCTTGATCGAGAGCGAATAGTCGCGATAGTCATTGCCGACCGCGATCACAGGTGCGATGCCGCGCGCGTGCATCTGGGTGCCGAGACCGAGACCGAGAGCGGTAATGCCGGGCAGGTTGATCTGATCGGGGTATTTCCAGCGGGCGTCATATTCACGAAAGCCGGTGGGGGCGATCATGGCATCGCGGAGGAATTCCCAGGTGTTGGGAGTGACGGTCGGCAAGGGTTTGGTCATAAAAGCACTTTGTCAGTCAGAGGTGGATCGGGTTGGCCTTGGCCAGACGGTCGAATTGCATCAGCGTGTCGATGAGTGCTGACATCTGCGAGAGCGGGATCATGTTGGGCCCGTCGGAGGGGGCGTTGTCAGGGTCTTCATGGGTTTCGATGAAGACGGAGGCAACGCCCAAGGCAACCGCCGCGCGGGCCATCACAGGGGCGAATTCGCGCTGTCCACCGCTGCTGCCACCACGCCCGCCGGGTTGTTGCACCGAATGGGTTGCGTCCATCACCACGGGATAGCCGGTCGCCGCCATCTGCGGCAGGCTGCGCATATCGGCCACGAGGGTATTGTAGCCAAAGGAGGTGCCGCGTTCGGTCAGCAGGATGCGGGTGTTGCCGGTGCTCTCGATCTTGGAGATGACATTGGGCATGTCCCAAGGGGCGAGAAACTGGCCCTTCTTGACGTTGATCACCGCGCCGGTTTCACCGGCCGCGATCAAGAGATCGGTCTGGCGGCAGAGAAAGGCCGGGATTTGCAGCACATCGACCACCTCGGCCACCGGCGCACATTGCTCGGCGGTGTGGATGTCAGTGAGCACGGGCAAGCCAAGTGTATCCTTGACCGATTGCAGCACCTTGAGCCCCTCGTCGATGCCCAGACCGCGCTTGCCCGAGAGCGAGGTGCGGTTGGCCTTGTCAAAGCTGCCCTTGAAGATCAGCCCCGCGCCATGGGCGGCGCAGGCCTCTTGCAGAGTGCCCGCGATCAACTGGGCGTGATCGGCGGATTCGAGCTGGCAAGGCCCGGCAATGAACGTCAGAGGGCGGTCATTGCCGATGGCCCATCCGTTGAGGTCGATATGTTTCATATCAGGAAGACACCTGTTCACGCAGAATGGAAGCTGTAAGCGATATGAGCAGGTAGATACCAGAAAAGATCAGGAAGGCCAGTATCGTATTCTCGAAGGCCCGCGGATAGGAGGAATCCTGCGAGGCGAGGGGCCGCACGCTAACCGTGAGATAGCGGACCTGCTTGTTGGCCTCGATCTCGGACTGGCGCTTTGCCTCAAGCGCGGATTGCAACACGAGGTCTGCGGTGGCGAGGTCGGCCTGTGCCATCTGGATCGCGGCGGTCTTGGAGGCCAGCGAGCTTTCGCCAGCGGTGGCCTCGGTCAGGCGGCTTTTCTGGCGGGAGAGTTCGGCGCGCAGGATCTCGATCTCGCTCTGGAGTGCCTCGACGCGGGCGGCGTTGGGGCGGGCGTTGTTGAGTTGGATATTGAGGGCCAGTTCCTTTTCCTGAAGCTGCAATTCGACGGTGTTCACGAGGGCGCGGATGCTGGCAATCTCGCCCTCGGGATCGAGGATGGTCCCCTCTTGCAACGTCACGAGCATCTGCTGGGCGGCGCGACGGTCGGCCTTGGCCTGCTCCAGGCTGGTGGCGGCGGTGCTGACCGCGTCCTGACGTTTTTGGCGGCTGAGGTCATCCACGCGCTCTTCGGCATATTTGATGAGGCGTTCGGAAAAGGTGGCGCTGAGGGCGGGATCTGCGGTCGACACCTCCATCCGGATCACGCCTTCGGTCGGGTCGTAGCCGAGTTTCACGTATTTGCGATAGAGCTTGTAGGCGGTTTCGTGGCTGGCATCGGGATCGAGTCGCTGGAGCGGGTCGATCGAGGGGTCGCTGAAATGCGCACGAAAGCCGAGTTCCTCGTCAAGGCGCAGCATCGCATCCTTGGATTCGAGATATTCCTGAGTGGCGATGGCATCCTGACCGGTGGCGAATTGCGTGGGCAAAAGGCCGCCCAGACCGCCACCTGTGCTGCTGCCGCCATCCGCCGACAGGATCAAGAAGGCGGATTTGGTCGAATACATCGGCGTGGCGATGGCGTAGAAATAATAGCCGACCACGATGGTCGGCAGCAACACGAAGGCTGCAAGGCGCGAAAAGAGCAACAGCAAGCGGCGGCGGCGGCGGCGACCGATGTCGCGCTGAATTTCCTGGATTTCCTTGGCGCGGCGATCCGCCGGGCTGATATCGGTGGAGGGCAGCGTCTGGCGCGCGACAGGCACTGTTTGCGGCAATTGCACGCGGCCCTGCGGCGCGCCCGGATCACTTGCCGCGGCCGGGCCATTGGGCGGGGGCGGCGGGGTGTTGCCACCGTCGCTGGCCACAAGTTCGAGAATGTTGGCCCGCTGAAACGGGTCAATGCCGCGCGCGCGCAAGAGGCGCACGGCGTCGAAATCCGACGTGGGCGCGAGCCCGTGCTTTTGCGCCATGCGCCGGGCCATGCGCAGTTCGCGCCCGGTCAACCCCTCGCGGCGGATGTCGTCGATACTCTGGCTGGTCGCGGTTTCGCGCGCCGAGGCGACCTGCCCCTCTTGTGCGGGCGGTGACGTTTCCGCAACAGGCGCGGCAGCACCTGCATCATCCGAGGTGGCGACACGCGGCGCGAGGGAATCGGCGCTCCGGCGGATGCGGAACTTTCTAGCCTTGGGTTTCGTAGTCATAAAGCTCTTTTGCCTCTTCCAAGGTGTCAAACATGTATAGTTTGCCGCCCATCAGCACAGCGGCCGAACGGGCGAATTTCTCCAGCACCTTGGGATCATGCGAGACGATGATCACGGTGGTGGTGCGCAGACGTTCCTGAAGGATATCGCCTGCCTTGCGGTTGAACTCGACATCGGTCGAGCCGGGCATACCCTCGTCGATCAGATACATATCAAAATCGAGGGCCAGCATGAGTGCGAAGCTGAAGCGCGCGCGCATGCCCGAAGAATAGGTGCCGAGCGGTTGGTCGAAATATTCGCCCAAGCCACAGAGCCAGCGGCAGTAGGCCTCGATGTAGTCGGGATCAAGGCCGTAGAGACGCGCGATATAGCGCGAGTTGTCCAGCGCCGAGAGGCGGTTGACCACCCCCCCCATGAAGCCCAGAGGAAAGGAGATGCGACAGCTGCGCCGAACCACCCCCTCGTCCGGTTTTTCAAGACCGGCCATCATGTTGATCAGCGTCGTCTTGCCGGTGCCGTTGGGTGCCAGAATGCCAAGGCTATGGCCAAGCTCGACGCGGAACGACACCCGGTCGAGGATGACCTTACGCTGTGTGCCTGTCCAAAAGGACTTGCTGACGTTCTCGAACTCGAGCATTCAATCGCCCCGGTAAACCTGCTCTTCCCGATTATAACGGGATACTCTTAAGGTCGGCTTAGCCTGTTTTTCAGTATTATTGCCGATCTGGGAACAATTTGCCACGGCAACAAGGCAAGATTGTGATCAATCGCCAAGATTTCGCGGCAATTTCCCGGCATGCGTGGCGGGGGAGTGACGCCACGCGCCCCAAGCGACGGCCAAGAGGTCACGGCGATTGCCCAAGCCGCCGCGCTGCGTTAGGGACGAGGGAAGGACGCAGCACGAGTAAGACCAATGAGCCGGATTTGCCATATAGAGTTGGACGATGCCAACCTTCCGCCCCCCACGCCCGAGATTGAGCAGGAGCGCAAGGTGGCGATGTATGATCTCATCGAGGAAAACAGTTTTGCGCTGCCCGCGCGCGACGACCGCCCGGTGCCGGAGGGTCCGTATCGTCTGGGGCTGGCAATCCGCGAAAAGCGGTTGGTGTTCGACATCCGCACCGACGCGGACGAACCGGCGGCCGAGTTCCATCTGTCGCTCAGCCCGTTCCGGCAGGTGGTCAAGGATTACTGGGCTATCTGCGAAAGCTATTTTGACGCGGTGAAGAACATGCCGCCCTCTCAGATCGAAACGATCGACATGGCCCGGCGCGGGATTCACAACGAGGGCGCGCGCGTGCTGGCCGAGCGGCTGGAGGGCAAGGCCGAGATCGACAATGACACCGCGCGGCGCCTGTTCACGCTGATCTGCGTGTTGCATTTCGGGGGCTGAGGCATGCCCGAGCCGCTGCCGCAATCGGTGCTGTTCTGTTGCGATCACAACGCGGTCCGCTCGCCCATGGCCGAGGGGATCATGAAGAAGTTTTATGGCACCGACACCTATGTACAATCGGCGGGCGTCAAGAACGATATGGAGATCGACGGTTTCAGCATCGCCGTATGCCGCGAGATCGGCGTAGAGCTGGAGCGGCACCGCAGCCGCAGCTTTGACCAGATGGAGCAGTGGGGCGATGATCTGTCATCCTTTGACATCATCGTCGCGCTCAGCCCGGCAAGCCAGCGGCGGGCGCTGGAATTGACGCGGTTTTTTCATCTGGACGTGGTGTATTGGCCGATCATGGACCCGACCGGCCTTGCGCAGACGCGCGAGGCGCGGTTGGATAGCTATCGTCAGACCCGAGACCAGATCATCGGGCATTTGCAGGACCGTTGGGGACCACCCCGGGAGGATTTATGAACGAGACCGTCAAAGCCTATTTCGATGCCTTCAACCGGGGCGATGTGCCCGGCATGTTGGCGTGCCTCAGCGACGATGTGCGCCATCATGTGAACGAGGGGCAGGTGCGAGAGGGCAAGGACCTCTTTCGTGCGTTTTGCGATCACATGAGCCGGTGCTACCGCGAAGAGCTGACCGATATGGTGATCTTTGACGCCGAAGGTGGCACGCGCGCGGCGGCGGAATTCGTCGTGAACGGCACCTATCTGGAGACCGACGAGGGCCTGCCGGAGGCGAAGGGGCAGACCTATGTTCTGCCTGCCGGGTCGTTTTTCACGCTCAAGGATGGGCTGATCACCCGCGTCGTGACCTATTACAACCTTGCGGATTGGGTGAAACAGGTTTCGGCATGATCCGGGTCGAGCGGCTGACGGGGGCGGCGATGGCGCGCGCCCTGCCCGATGTGGCGCGGCTCAGGATCGAAGTGTTTCGGGCCTATCCCTATCTCTACGAGGGCGATGCCGCCTATGAAGAGCGGTATTTGCAGGTCTACCGCGACAGTGCCGATGCCATTCTGGTGGGGGCCTATGACGGCGCGCGCCTGATCGGCGCGGCCACGGGCGCCCCGATGGAGGATCACGCAGACGATTTCGGCGCGGCCTTTGCCGAGAGTGGCATTGCGCTCGACCGGATATTCTATTGCGCCGAAAGCGTGCTTTTGCCCGAGTATCGCGGTCAGGGGATCGGTCATCGGTTTTTTGATCTGCGCGAGGCCCAGGCACGGGAGCTGGGGCGCAACTATGCCGCGTTTTGCTCGGTGATGCGGCCGAAGGATCACCCCGCACGGCCCGACGGGTATCAGCCGCTGGACGGCTTTTGGCACAAGCGGGGCTATGCGCCTTTGTCAGGAGCGGTGGCGCAATTCAACTGGCGGGAGATCGGGGCGGCGCAGGAAAGCGCCCATGATCTGCAAGTCTGGCTGCGCGCGCTCTGACCTTGCGCGCGCGAAACCATGGGATTTGCGCCACGGTTTCACGGAATGGTAAAGTTTAGCTGGTCAATTCGCGTGAGGGTTTGCTAAGCAGAAACCGCCGGGGGGCGCAACATGGGGACGTGACGCATGACACGTAGTTTCGCCATTGCCCTCGGGGCGTTTCTGGCACTGACAATGGGCCTGAGCACGGTTGCCTCGGCACAATCCGAAGGGCGGCAACGCCTGGGCTATGGCCTGTTGTTCACCAATGACGTTCTGGGCGACACGGATGATCGCTGGCGCACCGGGTCGATCACGTCGAGCCGGGTTTGGGGGCCTGCGTGGCAGGGTCACGCGCCAGAGCGCATCGGGCAGCTTCTGGAATTCCGGTTTCACGGCGAGGTAATTGCCCCCGAGAACCTGAGCCGCCCTGCCCCGCTGGATCGGCCCTATGTGGGCGCGCTCGGCTTTGGGCTGCATACGCATTTCCAGAAAGCTCAGGTGGATTACGCCTTGGGCGCAGATCTGATCGTGACCGGGCCGCAGACGCAGCTTGATGATTTCCAAGACTTTTTGCACGGGTTTCTGGGCGGGCGCGACGTGGGTCGGCGGGTCCGGCGCAACCAGATCGACGATGGGATCCGCCCCTCGGGCGTATTCGAAGCGAGCCGCGAGTTTGAGCTGGGCTTTGCACGGCTGCGCCCCTTTGCCGAGGCGCGGCTGGGGGTCGAGGACCTGATCCGGGCGGGGGCAGACATCACCTTTGGGGACATCGGGCGCGGCGAGTTGCAGGTGCGCGATGCGGTCACGGGCCACCGCTACCGCGTGGTGCGCGCCGAGCAGGCGGGCACGGCGTTTCTCTTGGGGGCCGACATTGCCTATGTCGATGACAGCGATTACCTGCCCGCGCGCAGCGGTGTCACCCTGACCGAGGACCGCACACGGGTGCGCGCAGGGCTGCATTGGGAAAACCGCAACGGGGCCGCGCTCTTTTACGGGCTGACGTGGCTCAGCGAGGAATTCGATGAACAGCGCGAGGGGCAATTTCTGGGCGCTGTGCAGTTCAGGCTGCGGTTCTGACAAAAATGCAATCAGGGGCTTTTCAGACTGATTCGCCTTTGCTACCTTAACGATAATAATAAGCGATAAAAAAAGAAACGAAGAGGCAGGCAGTCAGGGTTATGGGGACGGGCTTTCGAGGCACGTTCGTCATTTCTTGGTCGCAAACAGAACTGGACGGGATCACGACTGCGCCGGTGCAGTCGCTTTCGGTGGGACAGACATGGTCCTGGCGGGGTGATGCGGTGCGAGTCGATGGGCCGAACCAACTGTTGCGTCTGGAAGGGGCGAATGGGGAAACCGTGAACCGCAAACGTGCGGCACGGATGGTGCGGCGTCTGGTGGGCGCGGCGATGAATAACACACGCGATCTGATCCCGGCGGATGTGGAAGAGCCGCTTATGGATTTGGGTTTCGTCGTCACAGACGGCACGCGCAGCTATACGGTCACGATCATCGAAGTGGGCAGCGAGGGCACGCCGCTGTTGATGTTTCACGACGAAATTCCGCCCCGCGGGCGGGAAATGTGGATCGTGCACCACTCGCTTGAGGGGATGCGCGGGGCCTCAACCGGACCGGCGAGCGGAGGGGTCATCTGTTTTACCCCCGGCACGCGGATCGAAACGCCGGAGGGACCGCGGCTTGTCGAGGAGTTGCGCGAGGGCGACCATGTGCAGACCCGTGACAACGGCGCCGAGGAAATCCAGTGGATCGGCAGTCGCCGGATGACCGGCGCACGGCTCTTTGCCATGCCTAAGCTGCGGCCGATCCGGCTACGGGCCGGGGCGCTCGGCATCGGGCGGCCGGATGCGGAATTGCTGGTCAGCCCGGAACACCGGATGCTGGTGCGGGGCGATGTGGCGCGCGCGCTCTTCAACACGCCCGAGGTGCTGGTGATGGCGCGTGACCTGATCAACAATGACACGGTGGCGGTTGATCTGGCCTCTCGCGAGGTGACGTATATTCATCTGCTTTTGCCGCGCCATCAGATCATCTGGGCCAATGGCCTGGAAACCGAGAGCTTTCACCCCGCGAGCACGGCACTGTCGACGCTGGACGAGGGCGATCGCGCGCGGCTCCTCGCGATCAATCCCAATCTGGAATACGAGCCCAATCTCTATGGCGGCTATGCGCGGCGCTGTCTGAACGGGTCCGAGGCCGCGATCCTCGCGCATGAGGCGGCGTAAGGTTCGGGGGCGCGGCCCCCGGACCCCCGAGGTATGTCAGGCCAGATGAAGGGCGGATTTTGGCGGGTTTGGCCCCTTTACCGCGCGCGCGGGTGGTTTATGTCGGGGAACAGTTCTAGCCTTAACCGGAGATCCCGACGTGACCCCCAAAACTGTCCCTGATGTCATCTTTCATACCCGCGTGCGCAATCCGGCGCTAGAGGGAGACAATCCCTTTGAGTGGAAGGATCTGAGCACCGCCGATGTTTTCGCGGGCAAGCGCGTGGTGGTCTTTGGTCTGCCCGGCGCGTTCACGCCCGCCTGTTCCGATAGCCACCTGCCGGGGTATGAGCGGCTCTATGACGATTTTCTGGCCGCAGGGATTGACCGGGTAATCTGCACCGCCGTGAACGATGCCTTTGTGATGTTCCAATGGGGCAAGGCGCAGGGGATCGAAAAGACCATGATGCTGCCCGATGGCAATGGCGATTTTGCCCACGGTTTGGGCATGCTGGTGGATCGCTCGCGTCAGGGTATGGGCAAGCGCAGCTGGCGCTATTCCATGCTGGTCGAGGATGGGGTAATCACGGCGCTCTTTGCCGAGCCGGGGTTGCAGGACAACCCGGCGGGCGTGCCGGTCAAGGTGTCGGATGCTGAGACGCTGCTGGCGCATATTCGCGAGAAAGAATAAAGGGCACTGCCCCCTGTTGACACCCGCCGACGCGCCTGTATAAGCGCGGCTTCATTGGTGTTGGTGGACCCCGCAAGGGGAGACCTGTCGGCTGACCGGAACGTGCCGGAACGCAGAGGACAACGCCCTTCGATTCAAGTGAAGGAGATCAGCCGTGACCAAACGCACGTCTGCCAAGTACAAAATTGACCGCCGGATGGGTGAAAACATCTGGGGCCGCCCGAAATCCCCCGTCAACAAGCGTGAATATGGCCCCGGCCAGCACGGTCAGCGCCGCAAGGCCAAAATCTCTGACTTTGGCCTGCAGCTGCGCGCCAAGCAGAAGCTGAAGGGCTATTACGGCGACCTGACCGAAAAGCAGTTCCGCCGCATCTATGCCGAGGCCGAGCGTCTGAAGGGCGACACCGGCGAGAACCTGATCGGCCTCTTGGAGCGTCGTCTGGATGCCGTGGTTTACCGCGCCAAATTCGTGGTCACCATGTTTGCCGCGCGCCAGTTCGTGAACCATGGCCATGTCACCGTGAACGGCCAGCGGGTCAATATCCCCTCCTATCGTGTGAAAGAGGGCGATGTGATCGAGGTCCGCGACCGTTCCAAGCAGATGACCGTTCTGCTCGAGGCCGTGCAACTGGCCGAACGCGACGTGCCCGATTACATCGAGGCGGATCATTCCAAGATGAAGGCCACCTTTGTCCGTCAGCCCGGCCTGTCGGATGTGCCCTATCCGGTGATGATGGAACCGAACCTCGTGATCGAATTCTACGCGCAGAACTAAGCGTTCTGAAATGCAGCGAAGAGGCCGCGACGGGGAACCGCCGCGGCCTTTTCCTTTTGGTGCTGGTCAAGCCGGGGCACCAAAGCTAGAACCTCTGACGATAGACGGGGAATGACATGACCAAGATCACGCCGCAGCCGGGCATCATGGAAATCGCGCTCTACAAGAGTGGCGAGGCCGTGATTGCAGGCAAAGCCGAGCCACTGAAGCTTTCGGCCAATGAAAGCCCTTATGGCCCGTCGGACAAGGCCAAGACGGCCTTTGCCCGCTCTGCCGCGACGCTGCATCGCTATCCCGGCACCGACCATGCCGAGTTGCGCGGCGCGATTGCCGAAGCGCATGGGCTGGACCCGGAGCGGGTGATCTGTGGCGTGGGATCGGACGAGGTGTTGCAATTCGTGGCACAAGCCTATGCCGGAGCGGGTGACGAGGTGATCCACACCGAGCACGGCTTTGCCATGTATCCCATCCTCGCGCATGCGGTGGGGGCCACGCCGGTCTGTGTGGCCGAGCGGGAGCGCGTGGTGGACGTGGACGCCATTCTGGCGGCCTGCACGGCGCGAACGCGGATCGTCTTTATCGCCAATCCCGGCAATCCCACCGGCACCATCCTGCCCGAGGCGGAATTGGCGCGGCTTGCCGATGGCCTGCCCGAGGGGGCCATTCTGGTGCTGGATGGGGCCTATACGGAATTCGCCGCAGGCTATGACGGCGGTGTGGCGCTGGTCGAGGCGCGCGACAATGTCATCATGACGCGCACCTTTTCCAAGGCTTACGGACTTGGCGGGTTGCGGATCGGCTGGGGCTATGCGCAGCGCGCGATGATCGAGGTGCTGAACCGCATTCGCCAGCCTTTCAACCTGTCGCCCACGCAACTCGTCACCGCCGAAGCGGCGGTGCGGGATCAGGAGTGGCTGGGCAAGGTGGTGAGCGACACGCTGCGCAACCGGGCCTGGCTGACCGAGGCGCTGCGCGAGAGCGGTGTTGCGGTGGACGAGAGCCACGCCAATTTCGTGCTGGCGCGGTTTGACTCAGAGGACGAGGCGGCGGCCTGTGATGCCGCCTTACGCGCTGATGGGATCATCGTGCGCCGGGTGGGCGGCTATGGCTTTCCCAATGGGTTGCGGATCACGGTGGGCGAAGAATCCGCCTGTCGCCGGGTGGCGCATGTGATCGGACAATTCAAGGGGGTCCGGTGATGGCGCAGATCTATGACCGGGTGGCGCTGATCGGGCTGGGGCTGATTGCATCATCCATGGCACATGCGATGCGCCGCGCGGGTGTTGTGGGCGAGATCACGGGCTATGCGCGCTCGACCGAAACCCGGGATGTGGCGCGCGAAATCGGGCTGTGTGATCGCGTCTGCGACAGCGCGGCAGAGGCCTGCGCGGGTGCCGATCTGGTGGTACTCTGCGTGCCGGTGGGCGCGATGGGGGCGGTTGCCGCCGAGATCGCGGGCGCGCTCAAGCCCGGTGCCACGGTCAGCGATGTGGGATCGGTCAAGAAGGCGGTGATCGAGGCGGTCGCCCCCCATATTCCGGCGGGAGTGCATTTCGTGCCGGCGCATCCGCTGGCGGGGACCGAACATTCGGGGCCGCGGTCGGGCTTTGCCGAACTCTTTGACAACCGCTGGTGCCTGATCGTGCCGCAAGCGGGCAGCGACCGTGCGGCAGTGGAGCGGTTGGAGGCGTTCTGGCGGGCGCTTGGGTCGAACACCGAAGAGATGGACGCCGAGCATCACGATCTGGTGCTGGCGGTGACAAGCCATGCACCGCATCTGATCGCCTATACGATGGTCGGTGTGGCCGACGATCTGCGCCGCGTCACCGATAGCGAGGTGATCAAGTATTCCGCCGCCGGGTTCCGGGATTTCACCCGGATTGCCGCGTCTGATCCGACCATGTGGCGCGATGTGTTTCTCAACAACAAGGAGGCGACATTGGAAATTCTGGGCCGCTTTACCGAGGAGTTGTTCGCGCTGCAACGCGCCATTCGCATTGGCGATGGCGATCACCTGCACGCCTATTTCACCCGCACCCGTGCCATTCGGCGCGGCATCATCGAGGCCGGGCAGGACACTGCCGCGCCGGATTTTGGCCGGGTCAAGAAGGCATGAGGCGGGCGGTTCTGGGCATCGCCGCGGGCCTGAGCCTGATCGCGTCGGGCTGTGGGCGCAGCGACAATGACGAGGTCAGCCGGGGGGGCGGGCTCTGTGGTGATCCGGGGTTGGTCGGGTCTGTCTCGGGGTTTCAGCACCATGAGGTGAATGGCTGTGGGATTGAGCGCGCCGTGCGGCTTGAGGCGGTGCATGGCGTGCGATTGAGCCAAGCGGCGACGCTCGATTGCCCGACGGCGCGGGCGCTCGGGGATTGGGTCAAGCGCAGCGCCAAGCCGGCGGTCGGGCGCATGGGCGGCGGTCTGACGGGGTTGCAGGTGCCGGCGCATTATGTCTGCCGCACGCGCAACAGCCAGCCGGGCGCGCGGATTTCCGAACATGGGCGCGGCAAGGCAATTGATATTTCGGCGCTGAAGCTCAAAGACGGCTCGGATATCTCGGTTCTCAGGGATTGGGGCCGAGGTCATGAGGGGCGTATCCTCAAGCGGGTGCATGGCGAGGCTTGCGGGACGTTTGGCACCGTGCTTGGCCCGAATTCGGACCGGCACCATAAGGACCATTTCCATTTCGACACGGCCAAGCACGGCAACGGGCCGTATTGCCGGTAACGGTCAGGTCTGGATCACGCGCGGACGGCGGCGGCGCAGCAAGAGCGCATCCTTGATCCGGCCCTTGAGGCCGTGCGGGGCGAGGATTTCGCGATCCTGCTCGAACACCGCGCCATTGAGCGAGGGATCGTGCCAGAGCGCGAGCGCGGCACCCCAGCGTGCAGCCTGCGCCGGATCAAGCCCATGGGGCACACCCATTCGGGTGGCGAGCATGCCGGGCATCCAGTCGGTCAGGACAATGCCCGGAAAGCGGTCGGCAAGGTCGGCCATCAGCGCACGGGTCAGGATGCGCCCTGCCCCCTTGGACACCGCATAGGCCGAGGAGGCGGGCAAGGGGGCCAGATCGGCGAAGGTCGAGACATTGAGGATGCGGCCAAAGCCGGTCTCGACCATGCTGTCGAGGGCCAGCCGGGTGCAGGCCACGGTGCCACCGAGATTGATCGCCATGGTTTCGGCAAAGCTCTCGGGGGTTTCATCCAGAAAATCGCGGCGCGGGTAGATGGCGGCGTTGTTGACGAGCAGCGTCACCGGCGCGGTTCGGGTGATCTGGGCAAAGGCCGCGCGCAGCGCCTGGGGGTCCGCAACATCGGCGGTGACGGGCGTGATCCGGCCGCTTGGGGCCATGGCGGCGGTCTCGGCAATCCCCTCGGGCGCGCGCCCCATGGCCACGACGCGCTGACCGCGCGCCGCGAGGTCCACGGCGAGCGCGCGCCCCAACCCGCCGCCCGCGCCGGTCACGACCGCCAATCCGTCCGAGAGCCTCATGTCATGGCCTTTCTGCGGCGGGCGATGGCCTCGGCCACGCGCAGCGCGTTGGCCGCGATGGTGAGGCTTGGGTTGACCCCCATGGACGAGGGCATGAAAGAGGCATCCGCCACATAGAGATTGTCCAGCCCATGCGCCCGGCAGTCGGGGTCAAGCACGCTGGCGCCGGGATCGGTGCCGAACCGCAGCGTGCCGCAGGGATGGCCAAAGTTCAACTCTGGCGTATGGGTGAGAAAGAGCCGCCGATGCCCGCGCAGCCCCGCCCGGATGGCGCGGCGAAAGGCGCGGCGGCGTGCGAGCAATTCAGGGTGCAGCGTGTAGCTGATGTCGATGGCATCGGGCGTGGTGCGGTCATAGGTGACGCGGTTCTCGGGGTATCCCAGATCCTCCATCAGCCCAACAAAGACCTGCGCCCGCCCCAACATCCGCGCCGCAAAGGCCGCAGGAAGGCGGGTGAAATGGCGCAAGGGGCGGATATGGCGCAGCGCGGAGCGGTCGAACATGCCGTTCAAGGTATGCACGATTTCGCCATAGCCCGCCGCGATGCCCATCGACTGCACCGTGCCAAAGCGTTGCCCGTCGCTGTGGTAGAAATCGCGGAGCGAGATCGCCTTGCTCGGGCCGCTGTCGGGCGTGCCGCGCGGCGGCCAGAGGGCGAAAATCTCGTTGAGGTGAAACATGAGGTTGCGCCCCACAAGGCCGGAGCCATTGGCGCAGCCCTCGGGCCAGTGCTCGGATGCGGAGGCCAAAAGCAGGCGGGGCGAGCCAAGCGCGCCTGCGGCGAGCACGATCTGGGGGGCTGTGAGCGTGAAGCTCTCGCCATCGCGGATGACCTCGATATGGGTGATGGTCTGGGCCGTGCCGCAGAGGCGGCGCACCTCGGCACGATCCAGAAGGGCCGCATTGCCGGTGGCAAGCGCCGGTTCCACGCCCGCAGAGCGGCCATCCATCTTGCAGGCTCTGGGGCATTTGACGCCCAGACACTCATGGCACCCCGGCATATGGCGGATCGCGGCATGCAGCCGGTAGGGATGCAGCCCTGCGGCGCGCAAGCTGTGCATGAGGGCGGCATCGGGGGCGGAGAGCGGTGGCGCGGGGCGCAGCGGTGTCTCTTGCTCCGGCGAGAGCGGATCGGGATCGCCGCAGATATGCAGGAGGTCTTCGGCCTCGGCATACCAGTCGCACATCGCGTCAAAGCCGCCGGGCCAGCCGCCGGTCGGGTGCGGGCGGGTCTCTGTCGCCTCGAGATCGTGGCGTTCGGGGCGTTCCAGCGTGGCAGCATAGAACACCGAAGAGCCGCCCACCCCGGCCCCGATGGGACCAAAGAATTCCGAGGCGCGGCCATTGATCTGCGCCCTGATCGGCCCCGGCCAATAGCCACGCAGCTGGCGGGCGGTGGGATCGACCATTTCGGGGTTGAGGCCCTGACGCTCGGACCGGTGGCCTTGGGGGCCTTTCTCGATGAATAGCACCTTGAGGCCACGCTCGGCCAGCCGGCGCCCGATGAGGCCACCGCCCATGCCGGTGCCGATGACGATCACGTCCCAATGGGCATTCCGTATCTCGGCGGTCATTTCGGGGCCTCGAACACGGGGGCGAACAGATCGCTGAGGGCGATGGCGGCGCGGTTGGTGAGGTGGTTGTTGTCGAAATAGAACGCTTGTCCATCCTGCATCACATGGCATGTGCTGGCATCGCAGAGCCTTGGCCAAGGGTCGATGAGGGTGATCGCCCCGGAGCGGTCCAAGGCCATCAGCGGCGCCTCGGCGCGGGTGGCACGCGCCTCGGCCATGGCGCGGGGCACAGTAAGGCGGGTCGTATCGTCCACGCTCATGCGGCCATGCACCAGCGCGCGGGCCACGGCGCGGGAATCATACTCCGGCACCTCGGGTGGTTGACGCAGGACATGGATGCGCGGGAAGTGCGGGGAGAGTTCGGCAAGGGTCCGGGTGAGGCCTGCATTGAAAAGCGTGTGTTGCGGACCTTGGGGCAAAAGGCTGCCCGGTTCAGGCGCAAGGGCAATGCGGTTATGCGCGTCGAGCCCAACCCCCTGCCCTTCGGCATAATAGGACCAGCGGCCAACGAGGAGGAGGGTGTGCAGGCTGTCCATTTGGGCGATGCCGGACCGGATCATCTGATTGGCACGGGTGCAGGCGGCGTCCTGTGCCGGGGTGGCGGCGGTTTCGGCCTTGGCCACGTCAAAGAGCGGCGGACAGCCTGCGTGCCAGAGGATGAGCGCGGGGCGGTTGGCGGCGAAGGCCGCGACCTCCAGCCCCTCTTTCATGGCGCGCAGGTGGCTGTCGCCCCAGATCAGCACCTCAGGCGGGCCATCCGGGCCGATGGGGCAGGTCTCGACCCCCGCCAGTGGGCCGGTGGTCGGGGTGGTGCAGCGCGACCAGTCCTGATTGAAATCACCCGAGGCGGCGATATGCGTGCGCAACTCTGGCGCAAAGCGGGTGGGCAATCCATCGCCGCGCCAGAGGAGCAGACCCACGGCCAATAGGGCAAGCGAGGCCAGCGCCGTGCCTGAGACAAGCGCGCGCGTGCCGCCCTGCATCAGGCGCACGGGGCGTTCGATGTAGCGCCACGAGAGGATGGAAACGGCAAAGGCGAGCGTGAGCCAAGCCGCAGACTCGACCGGGCCGGAATAGCCATCGCGCCAATAGGAGGACAGAACGAAAACCGGCCAGTGCCAGAGGTAGAGCGAATAGGAGATGAGGCCGATGAAGACCGGGGCCGGGTGCATCAGGGCGCGGTTCACGGGGTTGGCATCGCGGCCATTCATCAGGATGAGCAGCGTGCCCGCCACGGGCAGGATCGCCTGCCAGCCGGGAAAGCCCTCGGCCCGGATCAGGGTGATGGAGGCGAGGATCAGCGCCAGACCGGCCCAGGAAAGCGCGGGGTGGAGGGCGTAGCGCGCCTTGTTCTCCTGCCCCGCGATGGCCAGCAGGACGCCTGCCAAAAGCTCCCACGCGCGGAAGGGAAAAAGGTAGAAGGCCGCCGTGGGCGAGTGGGGCGTGAGCCAGAGACAGGCGGTGAGCGAGAGTGCTGCGAGGGCCGCGAGGATCATGGGCAGCGTGGGGCGCCAGCGGACCAGAGCCAAGAGAAGGAAGGGCAGAACGATGTAGAACTGTTCCTCGACTGCCAGCGACCATGTGTGCAACAGCGGCTTTTCCTCGGACACGCCGTCGAAATAGCCCGCTTCACGGTAGAAATGGATGTTGGAGAGATAGACCGTGGCGGCGATCAGGGATTTGCCGAATTCGCGAAACTCGAACGGCAAGAGGATGAGCCAGCCCATCAGCAGCGTTGCCGCTGCCATGGCGAAATAGGCAGGGGCCAGACGGCGCAGGCGGCGCAGGTAAAACCGGGCAAGGCGGATGCGGCCCGTTTCGCGCAGGTCCGCCCAGAGGATGCCGCCGATGAGAAAGCCGGAGATGACAAAGAAGATGTCCACGCCGACAAAGCCGCCGGGAATGCCCGGCATCCCGAAGTGATAGAGCACCACGGACAACACCGCGATGGCGCGCAAACCGTCGATTTCGGGGCGATAGGCGGCGGCGTTCATGCGGCAAAGACCTCTGGCAGCGGAGCCTTGGCCAGCAGGGCGTCATAGACGCGGCGCACTTGGCCTGCCTTGGCGGCCCATGTAGCCTGTTCCAGCACCCATGCGCGGCCCGCCTGCCCCAGGGCGGCGAGGGCGGCGCGATCGTGGCTGAGCGCCTCAAGCGCCTTGGCAAAGCCTGCGATGATTTCGGCCCGCGTGCCCAAGGGCACCTTGAGCCCGCGCGCGGCTGTGACCAGCTCGCCGGGGCCAGCGTAATCGACGATGAGCGGCGGCACGGCGAGGGCCATCGCCTCGAGCACCACGCCGCCGCCGAATTCGCGGATCGAGGGGAAGGCGAAGAGGTGGCAGGTGGCGAGCACGTCCTGCACCGCGCGATGTTCCAACCAGCCGTGAAAGGTGATCTGAGCGGTCACGCCCAGGGTATCGGCCTGCGCGCGCAAGGCGGGCATCATCGGCCCGTCGCCCACCAGATCAAGATGGAGGTGCCCCGCGCGCAGCATCGGCGCTGCCGCCTCGATCAGCATATCGGGGCCTTTATAGAGCACGAGCCGCCCGACGAAGGCCGCGCGCAGGGGGCCATTTGGCGCGGGTGTGGCGATGCGGGAAAAGCGGGCGGGGTCGATAGCATTTTCGGGCAGATAGACGGTCTTGGCGCGGGCAAAGCCGGGCAATTCGCCCATCGTATGCCGAGAGCCCGCAAAAACGGCTGCGGCATGGCGCAGGGTTGCGGTGCGGCCCGGCAGCGCCTTGTAGGCGCTGCGCAGGTAGCTCAGATACTCGCGCTCGCGCCGCCGCTCGGCATCAAAGCCTGCGGGCCATGGCACGCCGCCGTTGAGCGGCCCGAGGACAAAGGGCACGCCCGCACGGGCGCATTTGCCCGCAAGCGACGAGGAAATCGTCGGGCTGAGGGGGGTGATGCGATGCACGATTTCATAGCGCCCGGCGCGGATGTCCGCGCCGAACTGTTGCCACACAAGATGCTCGAACCACGGGTAGCTGAGCGCGTTGATCACTTGCAGCGTGGTCCAGCCCCTGCCCTGCCCCATGCGCAGCCGCTCGCCCAGGGCCCAGAGGGGGCGGGCCAGCGCCTCGGAATCGATCGCGGTGAAATCGACGCCCTCGACCAGCCCTGCGCGCAGAAACGCATCGCGGTTGCGGATCTGGGTGACGATATGCACCTCGGCCACCTCGCGCAGGGCGGTGGCCAGCGACCATCCGACCAGCGGCACGCTGACCCATTCGGGATTGGCGGCCTCGGCAAGGACAAGCACGCGGGGGCGGGTCATGGCGCGCGCCTCACATGATCGGCCGCCAGCCCAGAGGGCGGCGGCGAGACGCGACAGGGCGCTGATGGCGCGCGGTCTCTGCCAGACCCAGCACCGCGCCGGCAAAAAGCCATGTGAGCGGCGTGAGCGTGGCATTGGGCAGCATGTCGATCAGGTTGATCGCCAGCAAGAGCGCCACCGGGCCAATCAGGCGCATATGGGCGGCATCGCCCAAACGGCGACCATAGATCCAGAGCATCAGGACCGGCAGGGCAATCAGGCCGAATTCCGCCAGATACCCAACCCAGCCGAAGATGCCGATCAGGATGATCCAACGCCCATCGGTCACTGTCTCGATCACGCCGGTTACGGGATTGAGGATATGGTTGCGCCCCCAACTGCCCCAGCCAAAGAGCGGCTTTTCAAGGGCGCGTTCCATGAGGATGTCCTCGTTATCGAGGCGGAAGCGCAGGGAATTGGCGCGCTCGGGGTCCACCTTGGCGGCCTGTTCGAGAATCCAGTCGACCGGGATCAAGCCTGCGCCCTTGAGCACCGGATAGGCGATCGCCACCACCGCCATGACCCCTGCGATGCGGATTTGCATCCGGGTGGGCAGGAAAAGTGCCAGCGGTGCCAGATAGACGCCATAGATCAGCGAACCCAGCGATTTGCAGAGCACCAGAACACCGCCAAGATAGAGTGCCGCCACAAGGTAAAAGATGCGCCGTCGCATATCCGCTTCACGCGCCAAAGCAATGGCGCAGGTCATGGCCATGACGGTGAAGAAGGCGACCCAGAGGCCATGATACATGAAGACGATGGGCCGAAATCCACCCGCGCGCATCATCTGTTCGAAACTGTGCTGGAAGTAGCCGTAAATCCAGATGTTGAGCTGGGGAGAGAGCCGCACCTCGAGAAGCATCGGCAGGGAATAGATCAACCCGCCCAGCATCAGCGCCATGACCAATTCGCGCAAGCCTTTGGGCGTGGCCAGATGTTGCCGCGCCAGAAGAAAGGGCAAGAGCAGAATGGTTTGCAGAAGGCAGAGCGCCACCATGTCCTTGAGCCCGAGCGCGGGCAGGCCGATACGGCCATAGAACACCGGCTCGCCATTGGTGAGGACGGTGGCCACCGGGCTGAGGATGAAGAGGACGACAAGAGCGCGGGCCGGCAGGGTCTGAGGCAAGAGCGGCGCGCGGGCCTTGGCATGGATGAGGCAGATGACGAAGGTGGCAAGGCTGGGCAGCGATTCCTTGGTCAGGGGTGGCATCAGCGGGAAATCGAAGGCAGCGGGCGGCGGCGGCAGGAACATATAGGCGCCCAAGAGCGACCAGATCAGCGCACGCTCCATGGGCCAACGCCGGAACATCACCAGCGTGATCAGCGGCCAGGCGGCCAGCATCAGATAGGCCAAGGCATTGGGCATGACGCGCCGGGCACCTCTTTGACTGTTTCGCCGGTCTGGCAGCGGGTCGCAGCGCGCCCCACAAAGCCAGATGGCACGAACAGCCTAGGTGCCAAAACCGATGAATTTCAATAGATTCAGACCGATGCGCCGCGATTTTGGCGGCTAGGTGCATCAATGCGCCAGTCCCGGACGGATTGTCCCGCGCTCAGGCAGGGCTGCCCGGCTGCTCTAGCAGCCAGTTCCGGTCAAGACCACGCGGAAGGTGCAGAGCATCACGCGCAGGTCGGTCCACAAGGACAGCTCACGCAGGTACTTGGTATCGAATTGGGCGCGTTCGGCAAAGCTGCTCTCGTTGCGCACCGAAATCTGCCAATAGCCGGTGATGCCGGGACGCAGGGCGTAATAGCCGCGAGCAGGATAGAGCGCCTTTTGGTTGGGCATCATGGGGCGCGGGCCCACGATCGACATATCACCGATCAGCACGTTCCACAGCTGCGGCAGCTCATCAAGCGAGGTCTTGCGGATCAGCCGACCGATGCGGGTGATCCGCGGATCATGGCGCAATTTCTGATGCTCGTCCCATTCCACACGCCGGGCGGGATTGGCCGCAAGATAGCTCTCAAGCTGTTCATCGGCATTCAGCACCATGCTGCGCAGTTTCCACATCCGGAAGATGCGGCCATTCTTGCCAACCCGGTCCTGCGAATAGAAGGGCGACGCGCCATCCCGTGCAATCAACACGCAAAGGGCGAGTACGACCGTGAGCACGGCGGGTGCCGCAAGCAGGACGATCACAATATCCAGAACGCGCTTAAAAAAATGTCCGTAGACCTGAACCGATTTCAATCCGACGGTCGGATTTTGAATCAAATTCGCGTCTTCCCGGCGCAAAGGCACCGAAATAGATCGCAGTGACATGGCAGCTCTCCCCAGAATCTCGAAACCCTAAAACCGTTTACACATACCCCGCCCTGCCTGTTGCCACGGGCCGCACCTGTCGTCTGGCGCACCGTTACAATGATGTCCGAAATGTGGCGCAACTGTCGCCAGAGTTCGGCAGGCTGGGACCAAGTAATGCGTCACTTTTCGCATATGACTTCGGTCAGGCAATTCACCCCGAGGATACGACCGGCCAATGCCCCCACTGCCTGTCATTTCCAGATTTACTAGTTATTAACGTAACTTACATGTTGATGCACCTTGCCTCTGACCAAGTCAAGGACCCCGAAAAAATACAACTCAGGGGTGTTTTCGGCCGCCACCGCTTCCCGTCAGGTCACGGCAGCCCCCCCTGTGGCCGCCGATGTTTTGCCACAATGCGCCTTGCCCATTTTGTCCGGATGCAGCCAGATCATGCCACATTTTAACCACAAACTGTCCCTCGAACTGTTGACGGCATCACGGATCGCACAAGGGGTTGCGCGCCGGATTGTCCCACCC
Source organism: uncultured Roseovarius sp. (assembly GCF_963972555.1). Lineage (NCBI taxonomy): Bacteria > Pseudomonadati > Pseudomonadota > Alphaproteobacteria > Rhodobacterales > Roseobacteraceae > Roseovarius > uncultured Roseovarius sp. Next base: position 12,030 of record NZ_CAXAUM010000013.1, on the reverse strand, counting down.
CTCGAAACAACCCTTCGATACGCCGCGCATTGCCGCCGCGATAGGGGGAAAAATACCGCTTTGGTTGCCAAGAACGGGTCGCGACGTAGCGTAATGTTGCAGACCTGGAAACGGCGGGTGATCTGGACTGCGCGCCGAAGCCCTGGCAGGCAGAGCTGCGTTGTGCGACGCAGGCGCGACACATTTCTGACACGTTTAAGGAGAGCTTTGAGGGGAACTTTTACGGGATCAAATGGCGTCGCGGTGTGAAATTTCAGCGAATCACTCAGTCAGCACGGTGCAAAAACACGAGACTCCGCATGAAAACGCCGCCCGACAGGACCGAGCGGCGATTGTGGCGAAATTAGGGCCGGGGTCCGGCCGGGGCTTTGCAGCCGGTCAGGCGCGCACAAGCGCCTCGTAGGCCTGTGAGACGTCGCGCGTCATCGCGCCCACCTCAAAGGTGTAGTCGCCGATCTGGCCCACCGGCGTCACCTCGGCGGCGGAACCGGTCAGCCAGCACTGTTCGAACCCTTCCAACTCTTCGGGCATGATATGGCGCTCATGCACCTTGATCTGGCGATCCTTGAGCATACCGATCACGGTCTGGCGCGTGAGGCCGTTGAGGATCGCATCGGCCAGCGGCGTATGCACCTCGCCATCCTTGACGAAGAAGATATTGGCCCCCGTCGCCTCGGCCACATAGCCGCGATAGTCGAGGAACATCGCATCCGAGCAACCCTTGGCCTCGGCGGCGTGTTTGGACATGGTGCAAATCATGTAGAGACCGGCGGCCTTGGCGGCGACGGGGATCGTTTCGGGGCTGGGGCGTTTCCATTTGGCGATGTCGAGCTTGGCCCCCTTCATCTTGGCGTCGCCATAGTAATTGCCCCATTCCCAGGCGGTGACGGCCATGCGGATCGGGTTGCGCGCAGCGGCAACACCCATGTCGGGGCCCGCTCCCCGGAAGGCGACGACGCGGACATAGGCATCGGTGAGGTTGTTGGCCTCGAGCACGGCGCGCTTGGCCGCCTCGATTTCGTCCACGGTGTAGGGGATCGCCATATCCATCAACTCGCCCGATTTCAGAAGGCGTTCGGAATGGGCGCGGCTCTTGAAGACCTTGCCGCCATAGCAGCGCTCGCCCTCAAAGACCGAGCTGGCATAATGCAGCGCATGGGTCAGGATATGCACATTGGCATCCCGCCAGTCCACCATTTTGCCATCCATCCAGATTTTGCCGTCCCGATCGTCATAGCCAGACATTTCCGCTTCCTCTTCGCGATGTTTGCATTTATTGCGCTACTTATGTCCGCCCCGGACATATTATTGCGCAAAAACTGAGATTCGGTAGCAGTTTGATCTTGGAATGTCAACAAAGCTGACTTAATATGAAATATGTGGCGTGATGATTGTGAACGGAGCCTGAGCATGGCCGAAATGCATGGTGGCGAAAACCTGTTGTTTCTCACCGACGAGCAATTGCGTCAGGGTATCGAGGCGATGTTCTTTGCCTATCGCGGATTTACCGCCGATCCCGACCGTATTCTGGCCACCATGGCCTATGGCCGGGCACATCACCGGGCGATCCATTTCATCGCGCGCAGCCCCGGCACCACGGTCAACAACCTGCTGGCCATCCTTGGCGTGACCAAGCAATCGCTGAACCGCGTGCTGCGCACCCTGATCGAGGACGGGCTGGTCGAGAGCCGGGTCGGCACCACGGACAAGCGCGAGCGGCACCTGACCTTGACCGACGCAGGGGCAGCGCTGGAGCGCAAGCTGTCGGACGCACAGCGCGCGCGCATGCGCGCCGCCTATCGCGCGGCGGGTCCGCAGGCCGTGGCCGGGTTCCGTCAGGTGCTTGAGGCGATGATGGAACCAGACTTGCGCCGCCGCTATTACGCCATCCGGGAGAGTGACACATGACCGAGCCCGCCCCCCATCTGCTGATTGTGGATGACGACGAGCGTATTCGCGGCCTTTTGCGCAAGTTCCTGATGCGGCATGGATTCCTGGTGTCCGTGGCGCGCGACGCAGGCCATGCGCGCCGCGTGCTGGCGGGGCTGGATTTCGACCTGATCGTGCTGGATGTGATGATGCCCGGCGAGAGCGGGGTGGAATTGACCCGCGCGCTGCGCGCCACCCACAAGACGCCGATCCTGCTCTTGACCGCCAAGGGCGAGACACCCGACCGGATCGAAGGGCTGGAGGCGGGTGCAGATGATTACCTGCCCAAGCCGTTCGAGCCCAAGGAACTGTTGCTGCGGATCAACGCGATCCTGCGTCGGATGCCCGAGCCCGAGCAGGAGCCGGCGCAACCCAAGGTCGTGCATCTGGGGCCCGTGCGCTATGACATCGAGCGCGCGGAACTCAGCCGGGCGGGCAAGCCTGTGCGCCTGACCGCGACCGAGGTGCAGCTGATGCGGATCTTTGCCGAGAACCTGCGCAAGCCGGTGAGTCGCGCCAAGCTGGTCGAGGATCTCGGCCGCGATGGCGGACAGGCGCAGGAGCGCGCCGTGGATGTGCAGATCACCCGCCTGCGCCGCAAGATCGAGAGCGATCCCAAGCAGCCGCGCTACCTGCAGACCGTGCGCGGCGAGGGCTATATGCTGTCGTCGGACTGAGCGTGGCCCCCATACATTCCGAAATCACGATATTTGCACGCATAAGTGACTGACTGAAATCAAACAACCGTTGAGCGCGTGGTGCCTGCGTGAAAAGCTTTGCCTGTCGGCCGATCAGGCTTGGACAGATCGTTTCTTAGGAGAACCACAAATGCATTTTAGATTTGGGACAGTACGCCTTGCGGCGCTGTGCGCAATTACCTTGCTGCTGGAGGGCGGGGCGATGGCCGCGCCCGTATCCGTCAGCGCGGTCATGGACCCGCAAGAGCAGATGCGCTTTGAGATGGGCGACGGCACCCCGCATTTCGTGCTGGCGGTGCGCCGCGAAGGCGTATCCGAGGGAGAGGGCGTGCTGGCCGGGGCAAAGGTCACGGAATTCGGCTGGCATGACATTCAGCCGCCCCTGGGGGGCGATCCGCGCGGCTATCTGCGGTTCGAGGCGGAAAACGGCGATGTGGCGGTCATCAAGTTCACCGTGCGCGCCGTGTTCATGAAAGGGGCCGACAAGCCTGCCCTGCATGATGACGGGTTTTGGGAACTGGTCAGCGGCACCGGGCAATTCGCGGACAAGCGCGGGGTTGGCGCGCTCAGGATCGAACCGGCGGGCGATCCCAAGCGGCTCTTTACCCTGACAGGCGAGATTGGGGACAAGCCTTGATCTGAAAAGCGGGATGGGGGCGCTGCCCCCGTCCCGGATTTCATCCGGGACTCCCCCGAGGGATTTCGGGCCAGATGAAGCGCGGGCGGCTCGGCATTGACCGCATCGCGGCACGCGACCCTCTTGATAGAGGGGCGGCGGCACTGTATCTGCGGTGCATGACACGGGTTTTCGACATGGATGATCGCGCGCGCCTGCCCTGGAGGTTCTTTGGGGCGATGCGCAGCATTACTGCGCGCCTATGAGGCGCGCCGCCTTTTCGTGACGTCTCTTAGCCAATCCAACCAGCAAAACGGGAGAGGACGCATGTCCCCCAAGACACTCTATGACAAGATATGGGATGCCCATGTGGCCCATGAGGCCGAAGATGGCACCTGCCTTCTTTATATCGACCGCCACCTCGTGCATGAGGTGACGAGCCCGCAAGCCTTTGAAGGGCTGCGGATGGCCGGGCGCAAGGTGCACGCCCCCGACAAGACCATCGCCGTGCCCGATCACAACGTGCCGACCACGCTCGACCGCGCCAATGCCGCCACCATGACCGAGGACAGCCGTATTCAGGTCGAGGCGCTGGACAAGAATGCGCGCGATTTCGGCATTCATTATTATCCGGTGTCGGATGTGCGCCAGGGGATCGTGCATATTGTCGGCCCCGAGCAGGGATGGACCCTGCCCGGCATGACCGTGGTGTGCGGTGACAGCCACACCGCGACGCATGGGGCCTTTGGCGCGCTCGCGCATGGCATCGGCACCTCGGAGGTCGAGCACGTGCTGGCGACGCAGACGCTCATTCAGCGCAAGGGCAAGAACATGAAGGTCGAGATCACCGGCAAACTGCGCCCCGGTGTGACCGCCAAGGACATCACGCTCTCGGTCATCGGCGCCACCGGCACGGCGGGCGGCACCGGCTATGTGATCGAATATTGCGGCGAGGCTATTCGCGATCTGAGCATGGAAGGCCGCATGACGGTTTGCAACATGGCAATCGAGGGCGGCGCGCGCGCGGGCCTGATTGCGCCGGACGAAAAGACATTCGAATATGTCAAAGGCCGGCCGCACGCGCCCAAGGGCGCGCAGTGGGAAGCCGCGCTCAATTGGTGGAAGACGCTCTATTCTGACGATGACGCGCATTGGGACAAGGTGGTGACACTCAAGGGTGAGGATATCGCCCCCGTCGTGACATGGGGCACGAGCCCCGAGGACGTGTTGCCGATTACCGCCACCGTGCCCGCGCCCGAGGATTTCACCGGCGGCAAGGTCGACGCGGCCCGCCGGTCGCTGGAATACATGGGCCTCAAGCCCGGTCAGAAGCTGAGCGAGGTCGAGATCGACACCGTCTTTATCGGCTCTTGCACCAATGGCCGGATCGAGGATCTGCGGGCCGCGGCCGAAATCCTGAAGGGCAAGAAGATCAAGGTGAAACGCGCCATGATCGTGCCCGGCTCTGGCCTTGTGCGGGCGCAGGCCGAAGAAGAGGGGCTGGCGGATATTTTCATCGAGGCCGGGTTTGAATGGCGGCTTGCGGGTTGTTCGATGTGCCTTGCGATGAACCCCGATCAATTGTCGCCGGGCGAGCGCTGCGCGGCCACCTCGAACCGCAACTTCGAAGGGCGTCAGGGCCGGGGCGGACGCACCCACCTGATGAGCCCCGCCATGGCGGCGGCGGCAGCGGTAACGGGGCATCTGACGGATGTAAGGGAGATGATGTGATGGAAAAGTTCGAGAAACTCAGCGGCATTGCCGCCCCCCTGCCCCTTATCAATATCGACACCGACATGATCATCCCCAAGCAGTTCCTCAAAACGATCAAGCGGTCGGGGCTCGGGGTCAATCTCTTTGACGAGATGCGCTATGACAGCGAGGGCAAGGAAATCCCCGATTTCGTGCTCAACAAGCCGCAGTATCGCGACGCGCAGATCTTGGTTGCGGGCGACAATTTCGGCTGCGGGTCGAGCCGCGAGCACGCCCCTTGGGCGATCAAGGATTTCGGCATCCGCTGTGTCATCGCGCCGAGCTTTGCCGATATCTTTTACAACAACTGCTTCAAGAACGGCATCCTGCCGATTGCCCTGCCGCAAGAGCAGGTGGATGTGCTGATGAAAGAGGCCGAAAAGGGCGCCAATGCGCGGATCGAGATTGATCTGGAGGCGCAGACCGTGTCGACGTCGGAAGGTCAAATCTTTGGCTTCGAAGTGGATGCGTTCAAGAAACATTGCTTGCTGGAAGGGTTGGACGACATTGGCCTGACGCTGGAAAAGGCCGCGGCCATCGAGAGCTTTGAGGCGCAGGCAGCACAGGCGCGCCCCTGGGTCTGAACCGGACCGCAACACAAGAAAAGGACGCCGCGGAGCAATTCGCGGCGTTTTCTTTTGGCCGCGCGCCTTGTGGCCAGCCCGACACAGGCCACAAGATACAGTGTTTACAGCCCCTTACGCCACAAAGTTGAACCAAGTTTGATGCAATCCTGCACCACTTGGACCCTCAATCGGCCCTAAATCTTTCGTCTTATTAACCAAGGGCTTGTGGTGAATAGTGAAAGTAGGCAAAAATTGGGCGAGATTGAGGCAACCCGCCATAAAGTGTGGGATCAAGTTGGAACAAGGGCGCGGCACCGCATCGCGACCGACCAAGTTGAAGGGGAACGGGCAGTGTTTTCACTGATTCCAGGTGCGCTTGCGCGTGCCATTCTGATTGCGATCCTGGTCGCCACGCCCTCTTTGGTCGTGCCGTCCACAGGCGCGGATACCGCGCAGATCGTGATCGTGCTCTCGATCCTCGCGGGGTTCATGACCTTTATCGAATACTACGGCAAATATCCCAGCATCATCGAATTCCGCTTTGCCCCGCCGTTCAACCGATCCAAGTTTTTTGCATTGGCCGCCATCCTCGTGTCATTGTCGATGATAGTGCGCGGCACGACCAACCCAACCGAAGCGACCGAGTGGGTGACGCAATTCGGCCGGGGTTTGGGCGACGCTATCGATTTTCCCTATTCACCCGTACGTCTGGTGGTGCTGATGATGCCTGCAGATGCCGATGCCGCGCTGATAGACATGGTGCGGATCGCCTCGGGGATTTCCTATACCTTGTCGCTGGTCATGATCCTCTATTTCGTGACGCTGGTGCGGTTTCTGGGCTGGCCTGCACGGTCGGGGGCGTTCAACGTCTGGATCAACCTGCCGCTCTTTGATCCCACGGGCGGCGGCGATGTGCTGCACCGTTTGCGGCGGGATGCCGGTCTTAACGTTGTATTAGGATCTTTGCTGCCATTCTTGATTCCAGCAGTGGTGCGCGCGGCCTCGGGTATGATTGACCCGATTTCGATCACGCAACCGCAAACCTTGATCTGGACGATGACCGCATGGGCGTTTCTTCCTGCCAGCATGTTGATGCGCGGCCTCGCGATGAGCCGGATCGCCGACATGATCGAGGACAAGCGCCGCCGCGCCTATGCCGAAGGCGACGCGCTGATCGCAAAGGGGCTGCAGGGCGCCTGATCTGGGGGCTTTTCGCGCTATTTCTCTGCGCACTGCCCGCCTATGCAGACAGACTGCGTCTGGCGAGTTGGAATGTAGACTTGGAACGCGCGGGGCCGGGCCTGCTTTTGCGGGATTTGCGGCGGGGCGACGATGCGCAGATTGCAGCAATCCTGCATGTGCTGGCGCAAACTCAGCCGGATATTCTGGTCTTGCAGGGGGTCGATTACGACCTTGATCTGCTTGCGCTGAGCGCGCTGCGCGACCGTATTTCCGACGGGGGCGGGCCACGTTACGAACACCTCTTTGCCCGCGTCCCCAATGCAGGTCTCGCCACCGGGCTCGACATGGATGGCGACGGGCGGCGCGGCGGACCACGGGATGCGCAGGGATATGGCGCCTTTGCCGGACAGGGTGGCATGGCGCTCTTGTCGCGCTATCCCGTGGAGGAGGCGGACGCGCGGGACTTCAGCGCGTTTCTGTGGCGGGACCTGCCCGGCGCGCTTTTGCCCCGAAAGGGCGATGCCCCCTTCCCCTCGGATGCGGCACAGGCGGTGCAGCGCCTGTCGTCGCGCGCACATTGGGTGGTGCCGGTGCTGTTGCCCTCCGGGCTGTTGCAGGTGATGACCTTTCACGCCACCCCGCCGGTCTTTGACGGTCCCGAGGATCTGAACGGGCGGCGCAACCATGATGAGCTCCGGTTCTGGCAGCTCTACCTTGATGGCCTGTTGGGACCACCGCCAAAGGGACGGTTCGTGCTGATGGGCGTTGCCAATCTGGACCCCGAGATCGGCGAAGGGCGGCCTGAGGCGCTGCGCGCGCTCTTGGCCGATCCGCGCCTGCAAGACCCGCGCCCGATACACCCCGGGGAAAAGGCGGCGCATCTGGAAACCGTCGAATGGCCCCCTCCGGGGCCCGGTGCGCGGCGGGTGTCCTATATCCTGCCCGCCGTCGATCTGAGGGTCGCGGATGCAGGCGTGCATTGGCCGCCCGAGGGCACGCCAGAGGGGGATATGGCCGCCACCGCCAGCCGTCATCGGCTGGTCTGGGTCGATCTGAGCCTGCCGTAACATCGGGGTTTCTTGACCATTCCGGGGCTTGCGTATAGGCCAACGGGCAACATCCAACGCAAGCCAAGGAAACGCCCCATGAGCAACCCATCGCTTCTTATTCTGCCCGGTGACGGTATCGGCCCCGAGGTCATGACCGAGGTGGTCAAGATCATCGACTGGTACGGGGCCAAGCGCGGGCTGGTGTTCGACGTCTCCGAGGATCTGGTGGGCGGGGCCGCCTATGACAAGCACGGCACGCCGCTGCATGACGACACGATGGCACGCGCGCAAGAGGTCGACGCCGTGCTCTTGGGGGCCGTGGGCGGTCCGAAATACGACAACCTCGATTTCAGCGTCAAACCGGAACGTGGCCTTTTGCGGCTGCGCAAGGAAATGGACCTGTTTGCCAATCTGCGCCCGGCGCAATGCTTTGACGCGCTGGCGGATTTTTCAAGCCTCAAGCGGGATGTGGTGGCTGGTCTCGACATCATGATCGTGCGGGAATTGACCAGCGGCATCTATTTCGGCGAGCCGCGCGGCATTTTCACCGAAGGCAATGAGCGCGTGGGCATCAACACGCAACGCTATACCGAAAGCGAGATCGACCGCGTGGCACGTGCCGCGTTCGAGCTGGCGCGCAAGCGGGGCAACAAGGTCTGTTCCATGGAAAAGGCCAATGTCATGGAGTCGGGCATTCTCTGGCGCGAGGTCGTGCAAAAGGTGCATGACGCGGATTACCCCGATGTCGAGCTGAGCCATATGTATGCGGACGCAGGCGCGATGCAGCTTTGCCGCTGGCCCAAACAGTTCGACGTGATCGTGACCGACAACCTCTTTGGCGATTTGCTGTCGGATGCGGCGGCGATGCTCACGGGATCGCTGGGTATGCTGCCGTCCGCCTCTCTCGGCCTGCCGATGGCCAATGGCCGGCCCAAGGCGCTCTATGAGCCGGTGCATGGCTCTGCCCCCGACATTGCCGGTCAGGGCAAGGCCAACCCGATTGCCTGTATCCTGAGCTTTGCCATGGCGCTGCGGTATTCGTTTGACCAAGGGGCAGAAGCGACGCGGCTGGAGAAGGCCGTGGAGCAGGTGCTGGCGGACGGGCTGCGCACCGCCGACCTCTTGGGCGAGGACGGTGTGACGCCGGTCTCGACCTCGGAAATGGGTGATGCCATCGTGGCGGCGCTGGAGGCAAGCCTCTGAGGCGAACGCCGCTACAAAAGTCCAAAGGCCCGCCAATTGCGCGGGCCTTTTTTGTAGGGGGTGCACGGCGTAGGTTTGGCTGGGTGGCGGGGGCCAATGCCACAAGAGATGAGCCGCGCCTTGATTCCGCACAGTGACGATTGGGGCCAGCGTCAACCCAATGCAAAAACCGCCGGGAATGACCCCGGCGGCTCACACTCTTTAACCATGAACCTTCAGAAAAACCCGAGCTTGTTGGGATTGTAGCTGACCAGCATGTTCTTGGTCTGCTGGTAGTGATCCAGCATCATCTTGTGGGTCTCGCGCCCGATGCCCGATTGCTTGTAGCCGCCAAAGGCCGCGTGCGCGGGGTATGCGTGATAGTTGTTGACCCAGACGCGGCCCGCCTCGATGGCGCGGCCAAAACGATAGGCGCGCGTGCCGTCGCGGGTCCAGACGCCGGCCCCAAGCCCGTACATCGTGTCATTGGCGATGGCGAGCGCCTCGGCCTCGTCCTTGAAGGTGGTCACGGACACGACCGGGCCAAAGATTTCTTCCTGGAACACGCGCATCTTGTTGTGGCCCTTGAGGATGGTAGGCTGGATGTAATAGCCGCCCGCAATCTCGCCGTTGAAGCGGGCAGCGTCGCCGCCCACCAGCACCTCGGCCCCCTCTTCCACGCCGATGGTGAAATAGGACATGATTTTTTCGAACTGCTGCAGGCTGGCCTGTGCGCCGACCATTGTGGTCATCTCGCGCGGGTCGCCCTGCTGAATGGCCTTCACACGGGCGATGCAGCGCGCGATGAATTCTTCATAGATGTCTTCCTGGATCAGCGCGCGGCTGGGGCAGGTGCAAACCTCGCCCTGATTGAAGGCAAAGAGAACAAAGCCCTCGACCGCCTTGTCGAGAAAGGCGTCATCGGCGGCCATCACGTCCGAGAAGAAGATGTTGGGGGACTTGCCGCCCAGTTCCAGCGTCACGGGAATGAGGTTCTCGGTCGCGGCCTCCATGATCTTGCGCCCTGTCGCGGTCGAGCCGGTAAAGGCAATCTTGGCGATGCGGGTGGATTTGGCGAGCGGCGCGCCGACCTCGGCCCCCATGCCGTTGACGATGTTGAGCACACCGGCAGGCAGGAGAGAGGCGACGAGTTCGGCCAGAACCATGATCGCGGCAGGGGTCTGTTCGGCCGGTTTCAGCACGATGCAATTGCCGGCGGCCAAGGCCGGGGCGAGTTTCCACGCCGCCATCAGGATCGAGAAATTCCACGGGATGATCTGACCCACGACGCCCAGGGGTTCGTGGAAATGATAGGCGACCGTGTCATGGTCGATCTCGGACATGGTGCCTTCCTGGCTGCGCAGGACGCCTGCGAAATAGCGGAAATGATCGACGGCCAGCGGGATGTCGGCATTGGTCGTCTCGCGAATGGGCTTGCCGTTGTCCCATGTCTCGGCCTGCGCCAGGAGATCGAGATTGGCCTCGAGCACATCGGCGATCTTGAGCAGGGTGTTGGAGCGCTCGGCGGCAGAGGTGCGGCCCCAAGCCTCGCGGGCGGCATGGGCGGCATCAAGAGCGAGTTCCACATCCATCGCGTCGGAGCGGGCGACCTCGCAGATCACCTCGCCGGTGATGGGCGTGATATTGTCGAAATAGCGGCCATTGACGGGGGGCACGAATGTGCCGCCGATGAAATTGTCATAGCGCGTCTTGAAGGGCGAGGCATAGCTGCCCGCGACTTGGGTCATCTCGTTCATTGGGGTTCCTCCGGTTACGCCCGGTCCTCCGCCGGGAATGACCAGAGAATGCGCCCTGCCCCGGCATGCGTCACCGGGGGGGCGGGGCACCGGGCGGCCCACCTGTCTCAGGAGTGAGACACTTCAATGCAGGTTTTCACCGATCCCCAGCCGTTTCATCCGGCGATAGAGCGTGGCACGTCCGATACCCAAGGCGCGCGCCGCCTCGGACACATTGCCGGACGCGCGGGCAAGGGCGCGAATCACCGCCGCCCGCTCGGCCCGCTCAAAGCCGCTGGGGCCATCCTCGCGACCAAAGATGTCAGAGGCGGGAACGGGGCGGATCGGCCCGATGGCCCCCAGATTGAACGCCTTGCGCGCGGCCCTTGTGGCGCCGACGACGATGTCATCGGCATCGACCGCGAGCAGCATTGCCGCCTCAGTTTCGTCGTGGTCGGCATAGAGAATGCGCGCGCGCGGATGGGCGGCGCGGAAATTGTCGGCCTCGATCTGGCGGGCGGTCTGGGCCACCATCGCGGCGATCAGGCGGTTGAATGCCTCGGTCTGGTCGGAACGGGCCGAGGACACATCGAGCGCGCCGATGATGCGCCCATCCGCGCCATAGATCGGCGCGTCCATACAGCTCATGGCGGTGTTGCGCGCCAGAAAATGCTCATCCCGGTGGATGATGACGCGGCGATCCTCTGCCAGACAGGTGCCGATCCCATTGGTGCCCTCGGACGCCTCGGACCAGTCGGCCCCCTGCCAGAGGCCCCAGTCCTGAAAGATCGCGGCATCGCCCTGCGCGCAGCGTTGATCCAGAACAACCCCCTCGGCATCGGTCAGGAGCACGGCACAGCCGGAATGGCCGACAAGGCCGAAGAGCTGATCGAGTTTGGGCGCGGCCACTTGCAGGAATTGCGCCTGCGCGCCTTGGCGTGCGGTCAGATCGTCAGCTGCGATCCGCCCTGGTGCACGGCGCTCGGCGGGGTCGAGCCCATGCTTGAGCATCGAACGCCGCCAAGAGGCGACGATGCGCGAGCGCGCGGGCGCGGAGGCTGACTGCGATTCCTCGAGAACCTTGTCGATATGGGTGCGGCGATGGGCGATCTGGGGGCCTCTTGCAATCCTGGCAGCGATGGAATGTCTCTTTAGACGCCTGTGGCCCCTGCCCTGTCAATCCGACCTTCGGACCGGTTGCACAGCGCGGGCAAAACACCGCGAAACCCCTTGCAATGCCCCGCCACGCGGTATAATCGCCTGTCTCACGGTCGGGCTGTAGCGCAGCCTGGTAGCGCACCTGCTTCGGGAGCAGGGGGT
>NZ_CAXAUM010000012.1:0-109691 GCF_963972555.1 uncultured Roseovarius sp. | reverse complement strand
CGCCAAAGCCACCGCCGATGATGTCGTCACCGTCGCCACCGTCGATGGTGTCATTCCCCAGACCGCCGCCGATGTTGTCGTTGCCGGGGCCGCCGGACACGAAGTCGTCCCCATCGGAGGCGGAAATGGAATCGTTGCCGTCGCCGCCATCAAGCGAGTCATTCCCCAAACCGCCCCCCAGCACGTCATCCCCGTCACCGCCAACGAGGGTGTCATTATCATCGGTGCCCGTCAGCCTGTCCGCGATGCCGCTTCCGGTCAGCTGGACGCCAATCGGGCCGCTGATCTCTTCGATCACCTCGGACACCCGGATCGCCTCGTCAGAAAACTGAATCCATTCAACGTCGACCAGCGTATCGGTGCCAAGGTCCGAGACCACCTGTAGCCCGCCCTCGACAACACGGATCGCGGCCTCGGCGCGCGAGATTGTGCTGAGCTCGGCCCAGTCGTTCCCGACACCGCCAATTAGCAGGTCATCGCCTGCGCCCCCCTCCAGGGTGTCATTGCCGACCAGACCATTCAGGGTTTCATTCCCGTCAGTTCCGGCGATGTGGTTGCCCAGGTTGTTGCCCAGAACGGTCAGCTCTTCGGGATTGTGCAGCAGGGTCAGATCCCTGAGCCCGGTCGGCATGGTATAGACCGCCGCCGCCCCATCCTGCCGGCCATAGATTTGGCGGATGCCCGCGATGTCATCGGGCAGAATATCGGGTTGGGTCAGGATCGAATTCATGATGGCGTCGACGGTCTCGATATGTTCGAGCCCGAGCGCGTGACCGATTTCGTGGATCGCCAGCCCCTCGAAGAGCGGAACGTCTGAATTCAGCCAGGGATCCACATCCAGAAGGATATCCCCGGCAATCGCCACCTCAAGCGGTGAGGGAAAGAATGCAAAGCCCAATGTATTGCCGGGAATCGGGGCAAAGAAGATGCGTATATCGGGGGCTATCTGATCTCCGGCGGCACCGCCGGGGTCTGTAACCTGCACGAACTCGATATTGCCGTAGCGCGACCACTCGGCAAAGGCCATGCGCAGCGAGGCCTCGAAATCGAAAGTATAGACCGTGGACGGATCGACCGAAAAGCTGGTGCCGGCCTGTTCTTCGGTGAACCAGTGTATGTCCTCGCCACTGGGCGCGATGCTCCAGGTCACGACGCCACCCGCCGTGCCGGGTTCGTGCGAGCCCCATTTTGTGCCGCTCAGTTCCGGCATGGTCGCGTTCTCCGATTCCAAGTCCCGGTCTTGATCAAAGCCGCAAACTACACGTTAGAGATGCCTCGTGAAAAGATATCCTTTCGAGAACAATCATTAATGGAGGATGAGGTGTTTGGAGAAGTGGGAAAATCACGCATAACGACGGCCTGCGACAGCATGTATCAGCGCCTGCGGGTCGAGTTGCACATGTATTCAGCACGGCCCGCCCTGTTTCGGGCGAGCCGTCATTGATCGGGTTAGAGGAACTGGAAATCATCCACGGTCAGCTGCGCCGCCGTCACGCCCTCGACAAGGATGGTGTTGCCATTCACACTCATCTGCGCCCCTGCGTCGGTGTCGATGATGTTCATCGCCGTCACGAACCCGGCAAGGCCGTTGCCGCCGTTGGTGATATTGGTCTCGCCCGTATCCGGGTCTACGCGGCGGATGAAGAAGCTGTCGATGCCATCCTCGAAATCGGTGATTACATCGACCTCACCGTCAAAGAAGGACGAGAAGACGAATTGATCCGCGCCGGTGCCGCCGGTGATCTGGTCATTGCCGGCGCCTGCGTTGATCGTATCATTGCCAGCGCCACCGTCGATGATGTCGTCACGGCCACCGCCGGCGAGGAAGTCGTTGCCGTCGCCGCCCGAGATGCTGTCGTCGCCTTCGCCGCCACCGACGCTATCGTTACCGGCCCCTGCATCAATCGTGTCGCGCCCGGTGCCGCCGCCGATGTCATCCGCGCCGCCGTTGCCAAAGATCAGATCATTGCCAAAGCTGCCCGACATGCTGTCGTTGCCCTCGCCGCCCTCGAGCGTGTCATTGCCCGCGCCGCCCGCGACCACGTCATTGCCGTTTCCGCCCGAGACGAAATCATTGCCAAAGCCCGCGCCGAGCACGTCATTGCCGTCATTGCCAAAGATCGTGTCGTCGCCGAGACCGCCGCCGATGCTGTCATCGCCCGGACCGCCAAAAAGGGTGTCATTGCCATCCGAACCGGAGACGTTGTTGTTGCCGCCACCGCCGGAGTCGATGTTGTCATTTCCGTCCCCCCCCGCGAGCGTGTCGTCATTGACCGTGCCGATCAGACTGTCATCGCCATCGGTGCCCACGATCTCTTCGCCGGGGATGCCCGCCCCGTTGATCAGGTCATCCGCACTGATGAGGAGGTCGTCGAACTGGAAAAACTCGACCGAAGTGAAGAAATCCGTGCCATCGGCAGAGATGATCTGAATGCCGCCATTGATGACCGAGACCCGCGTGTCGGCGCGGTTCACCGCGAGAACGGCGGTATCGCTACCATCCTCGCCGTCAATGCGATCATCCCCGAGACCGCCCACAAGCCGGTCATCGCCGGACCGCCCCTGAAGCCGGTTGGCACCACCGTCCCCGATGAGAATATCGTTGCCGAACGACCCGCGCACATTCTCGAAGCCCGAGATTTGATCGCTGAACGTGCCGCCGCCCGTGAGCGTGCCCGTCGCGGTGTTGGTCGAGAGGTCGACCGCGACTGACTCAACCGTTCCAAAGTCATAGCGCAACCGGTCGGTGCCGCCGCCGCCCTCGACCGTGTTGTTGGTGCCGCCGCCGTAACGGAAGGATTCATTCGCGTCGGAGCCGATCATGCGATCGTTCCCGCCTGACCCGGTGACTTCCCACACACTGTTGGTGCCGCCGATCACCTCGGCATTGCCGAACCCGTCATTGGCGATCTGCCCCGTGGCGAGGTTGACATCAATGCCGTTGCCATTGCGGAAATCCAGCCGCACGAACCCCGTGCCATTGATCGTGAAACTGTCAACGCCCGCGCCGGGGCGCAAAGCCATCCATTGGTCAGTGTCCGGCGCGACAACAAAGCTGTCGTTGCCGCCTGTGCCGACGATCTGAAGGCCGCCATTTATATTTCCGGCCAAAAGCGGCAGTTCGACATTGACGAGCGTGTCGGTACCATTTGCCCCCTTGTTTACAGTGCCGGTATTCGCCGCCCCGTCGATTGCGACGGAGATCGGCGCATTCAGCCCGCCGTATCCCAGAACGACAAACCCGTTTTGCCCGTCATTGCCGGAAAAGTCGATCGTATCGTTGCCCGTGCTTGCCCCGACGAAATCGCCGTTGGGTGTCGCATTGCCGGTCAGGATCAGGTCATTGCCGGGGCCGCCGTCGAGTTCGTCATCGCCGTCGAGCCCGTTCAGCGTGTCATTGCCAGTGCCGCCAAGCAGGGTGTCGTTGCCATCGGTACCTGTGAACAGCTCGCCGTCGGGCAGCACCGAAACACTCGTGTTATCGAAACCGTTCAACGGGATCGTCTGATTCGGCGCAAATTCGCCAGAGGTGACGGCCCCGCCGCCGGTGATCGACGACTCAAGAGCGTTGAACCCGGCCAATGTCGTGGGCAGGCTCACGCCGGGATCACCGCCGATCTGGAAAATATAATCCGCATCTGACGCTTCATCAAAAAGTCCCAGAACGATAAGCGTTCCCGCCGTTGTCTGGACAAACCCTAGCGTCAGCTCGAACGGGTCTCCCGCGTCGCCGGTAAGATCGAGGCCATCCAGGCGCGCCACCCTGACGTCGGCATCATTGTTCAACTCGATCACTGGCAAAAGGTCTTCGGGGCTTGATAGTCCAAGGACACGATAATTGAACACATCGCCTGTGATCGCGAGTTCGAACTCTGTGGGGGCTACTGCGACGGCATTGCCTGCTGGCGTTCCATCGTACTGCACTCGAATGCCTGAAACAGTAAACAGGTTCATGGCTGTGTCCTTCCTGAAATCGTCTGTTTTTCAAGTTTTAGTTTTGGCATCACGAAAACGTGTTATCAACCAGTTTCCCAATATTTACAGGATTGCAGCCTAGGGTTGATTGCAAAAAAGGGGCGCTTTGGGCGCCCCCTTTGTCGAGATTTTTTGATCGGATCACAGGGTCGTAAAGGGGGCGGTGCGTGGCGCCTCAGAACCGCCCCGCCAATTCGATCACGCCATCGGGCACTTCTGGCCAGACTGGATCGGTGCCGGACAGGATTGCGCGGCGGCATTCGGTCTGCATCGCCGCGACCCATGCTTTCCACAGTTGCGCCAGCGTCAGGTCGCCTTCTTTCAGGCCAGAGGCCGCGAGGGCATCAGCGCGCGGGGCACCATCCAGCACGGCGGCGGTGAACACGATTCCGGCTTGGGCGATATTCATCTGCGTGGTCTCAGAACCGACAGCAAGGATGCGCTCGCGGCAGTCGGCCTTGATCGTGGTGGCGCGGGCGAGGGCCTCGGCCTGCGCCTTTGCCTCGGCGGTGACGGCTTGGGTGAAATCAATCTGCATCGGGTGTCTCCACGGCGTAGGGCGGCAGGGTCACGGGGCCGTTGCCTGTGAGGGTGAGGGGCGCGGGAAAGAGCGTTTCTTGCGGCGCGTTGGCCCCGTGAGGCAAGACGAGCGACAGGCGCAGCGTGCCGTCCACCCGCTCGACCGGTCCTGCGAACCAGTCGCTTGCGATTGCCTCGCGCGGCAGGGTTGCGCCATCCGGCAGGGGCGTGAAATCGAACACCTCGCCATTGATCGTAAGAGCATCGCCAGTGCGGCTCAGCGTGAGGGGTGTGTCGCGGCGGGCGGGGGAAAGGGTGATCTGCATGGGGTGCCTCCTTTAGAACCAGCGGCCAATGGCAAAAACGTTAGATACCGGCGCGGTGGCGACAGGTGTAAATCTCTCGGCAATGAGCGATGCCGCAGTGTTGCTCGCGACAAAGGACGACACCCAGACTTTTCCGACGTTCGTGCATGCGCCGCCGATGGATGGGGTGATGCCGGGTGCGAACCCGGCGGGATAGGTCCAATTTGTCGATGTGGCGCCGGAAAAGCCCGCGCCATCCGCGACGTTCGGAGCACCGAGGGTAATCTGACGTGTGCAAATCTGTGTGCCGTCCGCAAAGCGGACATATTCGCCGTTGGCATTGCTGCCCCGCTCGATGACCGCCCCCGTGGGCACGCCATTGGATTGGCTCACGGCGCCCAAAACCGAGTTTTGATGGTAGATTTCTCTCCACTGGTGCCATGACCCGCTTGCTGGTGGGGCGTCTGACACATATCGGATCGCAGTGCGCCCGCTGCTATGCTCGTAGGCGAGCTGAAGCGTCCGTGACGCATTGGTGGAGATGACCAAAACCGCCCCACCCTGCGAGAACGGCTTGTTGGCAGCTGCACCCGCATAGTTGTAAAAGCCGGCAAGTGCTGCATCATTCAGATCCGTGACCGAAGGTGGAATGGATGCCAGCAATCCCCCCGCCCCGGTCAAGAGCACCCGGCCCGCCGCGGCATCGGTGGGGCTGGATTGCACCCCCGCACCGCCAAGATGCCCGGTCTGGGCATTGATGCGAAGCGCCTCGGTCCAGGTGGCACCATCGGCGCTGACCTTGATGGTAAAGTCATCCTGCCCGGCGATGCCCATTTCCGCACGGCCCGAGAATCCCGTCTGGAAAAGCAGGCTCGCGGTGGCAGCAGCGGTGGCCTTGTTGATCTTGAGCTGATGGCCTTCTCCGGCATGGCTGAGCAAGGTCGCCCCCGCCGCCACGCTCAGACGGTTGAGCGCATCGGCATCCGTGGCAATGCCCAGCCTCTCGATCCGTTCTGGAAAACGCTGCCAGGCGCCCTCTTGGTAAAGACGTAGATCGGCGGTGCCGCGCGCGGTCGCGATCCAGCCCTCTTGCGGTGCGACAAAGGTCCAGGCCTCGCCGAGGAAGACGGCGATTTGCCCGTCCTGCCCGGCCCAATCCCCCATCGCCCCTTGACCCAGCGCATAGCGCGCGCCGGTCTCGGGGGCGGTCGGGGGCTCTGTCGCCTCGAACCCGTCCAACGCCATTTGGACCAACAGATCCAGCCGCTGCACAGCCTCATTATGGGTCACATGCTTTTGCGCCTGTGACGGGGCGATAAACGGCAGGTCTAGGCGGGCTGATACATCCGACATCGGTCTCTCCAGAACGGTTGCGCAGCGGAGAGACTCGGAAAAGGGGCTTACCAACCTATTAACACAGGGGTCGGGTGCAGGGTATCTAGCAGATTACGTTGAGAAATTCGGCTTGACCATATCCCACCAACCGCAGAGGATGCCCAGTGTCAGGGGGCGTGCGAAAAGGGATGCAGCCTGCGCCTGACATGCTAATCTGTTGCGGGAATCGGAAGGCCGCCACACATTACTCCAAACCGCTATTTCAGCACGACGCCTTTCGTTCTGACAGTTTGACATGCCTGAGGGTCACTGACCCTCGCTTTGACCAAGGAGTTTGATATGAAATCCACCTGCTGCGCGCTTGCGCTCTTTGCCCTTGCTTTGCCCGTATCGGCGGCGGAGCTTGGCAAATCCGAAGAGCCCATCAAACTGGCGCTGACGCAAGAGACCAGCGCCCAGATCACCGCGCATGTCGCGGGGGAATTGCTCAAGGCGGCAGGCTATACGGTCGAGTTCGTGGCGGTCGAGGATATGGCCGTGTTTCGCCAGATGGGTCGGGGCAATATCGACGCCAATCTCGAGATTTGGCCCGCCAATGCCGCGCCGTCCTATCGGGATATGGTGATGGATCGCGAATTGGTTGAAATGGGCGAATTGGGTCTGATCTTGAGCGAGGGGTTGGCCTATCCCGCGCATATGGAGGCGACCTGTCCCGGTCTGCCCGCGCTCGATGCACTGCGCGCCTGCACGGAGGCCTTTGCCACCGATGGCGGAACGCCTGTGCTGATCGACTATCCAAGCGATTGGGACGGTCAGGGGGCCGATCTCATGGCCGCGCTTGATCTGTCCTTTACCGCGACCCCAGCGGCGTCGGAAGCAGCACTCGTCGAGGCATTGGTCAAGGCAAGCACCGATGGAACGCCCGCGCTTGCGATGTTCTGGCAACCGCACTGGGCCGTAGCAGCGCATGACCTGCGCTTTGTGGAATTGCCCGAGGCGGAGGCCGCCTGTTTCGAGGACGCAAGTTGGGGGCCGAACGCGAATGACGTGGGCGATTGCGGGTTCCCGGCGATCACTGCGGTCAAGGCCGTTATCAAAGGGTTCAAGCCGCGCTGGCCCGCCGCCTATATCCTGATCGAGAATTTCCAGATGGATAATGACACCCTTGCCGCGCTTCTGGCCGCAGTCGAGCGCGATGGCCGCCCGGTCGCTGACGCCGTGGCAGATTGGGCCGCGGCGAATGAAGAAAGCTGGCGTCCGCTGGTGGAGAGTGCCACCAACTGAAGACATTGGCGGGTGCGGGGCGGTCTTGTGCCCCGTTCCCACCCGACAATGTGGAAGAAGAGCGGTCTGCTTTTGGTCTTGAGCTGACAGTAGCCCCAATCATTGGCCCCAATCATTTTCGTGCGGCTCTGTGCTTGGGGTCAGCGTTTCCCTCAACCCCACCTAAGAAACCGCGCTACACCCCCACATAGCGATCCACGAGGCTGCGGTTGGCGCGCAACGCATCGGCGGTCATCACCGCCCCGCCTGAACCATTTTCGAGAAAGGCCACCCGGTCGGCCAGATCGAGCACGGCATCGACCCGTTGCTCGACGAGGAGCACGGCAACGCCAGCTTCGCGCAGTCCGACAATGACATCGCGAATGGCGGCAATCATCGAGGGCTGCAAGCCTTCGGTCGGCTCATCGAGCAACAGAACCTGAGGCCGCAGGCAGAGCGCGCGCGCCATGGCGAGCATCTGCTGTTCGCCCCCCGAGAGGGTCTGCGCCTTTTGGCCCAGCCGTTCGCGCAGGCGCGGAAAGCGTGTGAGCACCTCTTCGCGCACCTCTGGGCCGCTCTGGCGGGCCATGAGGCCGATTTCGAGGTTCTGCGCCACCGTCAGATCGGCAAAGAGCCTGCGCCCCTGCGGCACATAGCCGACCCCGGCGCGCGGCACCTCATGGGCGGGCAGCGCGCTGAGGCAACCTTCGCCCAACCAGACCGCCCCGGACATGAGCGGCACAAGCCCCATGATCGCGCGCATCACCGTGCTCTTGCCCGCACCATTGCGCCCCAGCAGGCAGAGGATTTCGCCCGGTTTCACCTCGAAGCTCAGATCGCGCAGCACCTGCGCGCGGCCATAGCCCGCGCTGATCCTATCCAGCCGCAGCATCGGGCAGCCCCCCCAGATAGGCGGCCTGCACTGCCGGGTTGGCATGGATTTCCGCAGGCGTGCCCTCGGCCAGCACCTGACCAAAATTGAGAACCGTGATCCGGTCCGCCAGATCCATCACCACGCGCATGTTATGCTCGATGAGCAGGATCGTCGCCTCCTGGGACACCTCGCGAATGAGGCTGAGAAAGCCGTCGATTTCACCCTCGGCCAGCCCCTGTGTCGGCTCGTCAAGGATCAGCAGGCGCGGGGATTGGGCAAGGCCCATGGCAATCTCCAAGAGGCGTTGATGCCCATAGGCTAGATCGCCCGCCTCTTGGTCTGCGCGCTCGGCCAGCCCCACTCGCGCCAGCGCGGAGTCTACCGCCGCTTCAACCGCCGCACCCCGCAGATGCCGCCGCGCGGCCAGCGCCACGTTTTCCCGAGCGCTCAACCGGCCAAAGACCGAGGTGATCTGAAATGTATAGGCCATGCCCAGCCGCATCCGCCGATGTGCGGGCAACGCGGTGATGTCCTGTCCGTTGAAGATCACGCGCCCGGCGCTCGGGGCGATCCGCCCTGAAATCATGCCCACCAGCGTTGTCTTGCCCGCGCCGTTGGGGCCGATGAGCGCGCGGATCTCGCCTTTGGGCAGGTCGAAATCCACGCCTTCAACGGCGCGCAACCCGTCAAAATTCTTGGACAATCCCCGCGTCGACAGCAGCATCACGGCAAACCCCTCCAGACCCGCCGCCGCACCTCGCCCATCAACCCCTGCGGCGCAAAGAGTGTCAGCACCACCAGCGCCACACCGGCCAGCAGCATATAGGCGGTGGTCACGCCGGAACTGAGGTCAATCAGGTAGAACATGAAGAGCGTGCCGATGAACGGCCCCAGCACCGTGCCCGCCCCGCCCAGGAGCACCCAGAGGAGCGGAAAGATCGAATACTGCACCGAGGCAAAACTCGCCCCGACATAGCCAAACAAGAGACCATAGCTTGCCCCCGCCGCCGCCGCCATCGTGCCCGACAGGACCATGATCGCGAACTTATGCGCGAATACGTCATAGCCCAGCATGCGCACCCGTTCCTCATTCTCGCGGATCGCCACCAGCACCCGGCCAAAGGGCGACCGCACCAGCCAGAGGCAGAGCATCAGGCAGATGCCAAAGAGCAGAAGCGCCGCCAGATAGCGGTTGCCCTCAAGGCTCAGGTCGATGCCCCAGAGCATCCGGTCCGCCTGTTGAATCACGAACCCCTCATCGCCCCGCGTCAGCGCCCCGAAGTAGAGAACGCTGAGGTATCCCGCCTGTGCAAACATCAGCGTCACGATCATAAAGGCCACGCCTGCCGTGCGCAGCGCCAGCGCCGCCAGCACGCCCGAGACCACCGCCCCCGCCACCAGCCCGAGGATCAGCGCCGGCGCGGCACTCAGCCCCAGGTGCTGCACGCCGAGGCCCATCCCATACATGCCCGCCGCGAAAAAGAGCGCGTGGCCGAGGCTGAGCAAGCCGGTATAGCCGAACATGAGATTATAGCCCATCGCGTAACTCGCCAGCACCATCACCCGCGCCAGATTGCCGTGGTGATAGGCGGGCAGGACGAAATGCAGCGCCAGAAGCAGGGCCAAGAGCCCGACGTGCAGGACATAGACCTTCATGCGCCGCGCGCCCCGAACAGGCCCTGAGGCCGAAACACCAGCACCAGCCCCACAAGCAGCGTCGCCAGTATCTTGGCCAGAGTGGGCGAGAAAAAGACCGAGATGATCCCGTCGCTGAGGCCAATCAGCACCGCTGCCAGAACCGTGCCCGGCAGGCTGCCAAGCCCGCCGATGATCACCACGATGAACGACAGCAAGAGCGGGTCCGCCCCCATCAGGTAATGCGCCTGTTGAATGGGCACGATCAGCACGCCAGCCAGCGCCGCCAGCGCCGCGCCTAGGCCGAACACCCCGGCATAGACCCGCTCGACCGGGATGCCAAAGGCCAGCGCCATCTCGCGGTCCGCCTGTGTTGCCCGCATAACAAGGCCGATGCGCGTGCGCGCCATCAGCGCCCAGACCGCGCAGAGCAGCGCCACTGCCGCGCCGATCACCGCCAGCTTGTACGAGGTCGTGCCCAGCCCCCAGGGCCAGATCATTTGCCAGCCCTCGGCCCCATGTTCAAACCATGGGAGTGCAAGCCGCGTGTTGAACGGCGCCTCGACAGGGCGCGCATCCGGGCCATAGCCCATCAACGTCACCTGCTGAATGATGTAGAGCAGGCCGATCGTGGCCACGATGGTGCGTTCCGGGTCATAGTCCAGCCGCTTGAGGATCGTCATGTCGGCGGCCACCGCGAGCGCCCCCACGATCAGCGGTGCCGCCACCAACGCCAATGCAAAGCCGATGGCGGGATGTCCCACCACGCTCTGCGCGATCCACCATGCCAGCACCGCGCCCAGCATGAAAAACTCGCCATGCGCGATATTGACCACCCGCATCACGCCGAAAACGAGGCTGAGCCCAACGGCGGTCAGCGCCAGCACCGCCGCCGTGACCGCGCCTTCGAGCGTGGCCAGAACCAGATAGGGGCCTAGCTCCATTCGGGCGGCCACGTCATTGCGCGGCGAACTCCAGACCGCCCATCAGGATGCGGTCATCCTCGGTCAGGGTCACGATCTGCCCATGCTTGCGTTCCAGCGCGCGGGCGACCACCTCGTTGCG
The DNA here is from genome assembly GCF_963972555.1 of uncultured Roseovarius sp. Lineage (NCBI taxonomy): Bacteria > Pseudomonadati > Pseudomonadota > Alphaproteobacteria > Rhodobacterales > Roseobacteraceae > Roseovarius > uncultured Roseovarius sp. Next base: position 98,720 of record NZ_CAXAUM010000012.1, on the reverse strand, counting down.
TGGCTCCCAGGTATAGTCCTTGTCCCAGGCCACGGGCGCCCAGGTCAGCCGCCCGCCCTTGCGCCAGGGGTCCAGAACGATCCCCTCGCGAAAACTGTCGCCCTTGGCGCTGATGACCGCGGTGCTGTGTTCCAAGCGAAAGGCGTTGTCGGCATTGGCCACGGCGCGGTGCAGATCGAGCGTCTGGAAATTCTCGAGCTTGAGCCGGTCCTCCATGTCCCGCGCCCAATGCCAGCACAGGCCGCGTGGTTTCAGACCCATGTTGACCTTGGTGTTATGCACGATGGGCGGATCGGTGATCTCGTATTCCAGCGCAAGGCGGTGACTGTGTTCATAGGAGATGCGCGCGGCGCGCGCCGCCTCTTCCGGGTCTACCTGCGGCCCAAGGTCAAGGATCGCCGCAGCAAGGCGCGTCACATCCTCGGCCTCGGGCGGTGGGGGCGGCGCGCCGCACCCCGCCAGAACCGACGACGCCAGACCTAATAGAACTAGCCTCCGCTTCACGCTATCGCCCCGTTTGTCAAACCCGTCTCACAGCGGCTGAGCCGTGTAATCCACCTCATCGGGATAGAGCGTATCCTCGATCGAGGTGCGATGCACGCGCACCAGTTTTCCGCCCTCGACCCGACTGATATTCTGATGGCCAAAGACCTGATGCGTCTTGCCGTTGAAAATCTTGTCGCCCTGCGGATGCGCCAGGCTCTCGGGCAGGGTAGTCATCGCCTCGACCGCCTCGATCAGCGCGGCGCGGTCCTGCGGCCCGGTATAGCCTGCCGCCTCCATCCCCGCCTTGATCACATGCAGCGTTTCCCAGCAACCGAACATATGCGCATAGGTGGCCACGTCGCGCGGATCACTGACCGATGCACCGTGTTCATTGACCCCCACCGCCGTGCGATAGGCGGTTTCATATTCGCTCTGATCCGCTTGCTGGTCGCGGCACATCCCTTCCCAGAAATAGCTGTTTTCGAGAAATTCGAGACCGGGGCTGTCAATCGCTACCGCTTCCAGGCTGTCGATAAAGCCAAAGAGCGCCGGACCCTGCCCGCCAAAGAACTCGCCCAGTTCCTTGACGAATGTCAGCACGGCGGGCCCGACCATGACGTGATAGAGCACCTCGGTGTCACGCGGGATCTTGGGGAAATACTTGGTAAAGGATGTCTCGGATGGCGGGATCGCGATATGCGCCAGCACCTCGCCGCCCTGCGCCTCGATCGCTTGGGTAAAGAAATCCCGGTGATCATGGCCAAAGGCGAAATCCGGGAACACCATCGTGACCTTCTTGCCCAGATTGGCCGCCACATAGGGGGCCATCGCCTGAACCTGGCTCTTCACATCGGTGATGCCCGGTTGCAGCGTGTAGCGGTTGAGCATGCCAGAGGCGACGTGATGCCCCTCGGAGACCACGAAATACGGCAGCTTCAACTCGCCCGCGCGCGGCGCAGAGCCGATCACGACATGGCTGAAGAGCGTGCCAAAGCCGATGTCGCAGCCATGTTGATTGGCGAATTTCTCGACCACCTCGGCGCCGCGCTTGGGGTCGGTGCCGTCATCCTCAGCCACGATCTCGACCATGCGGCCATTGATGCCGCCACCCTCGTTGATCAGCTTGACCGCCGCCTGCGTGGTGCGGTCATACCAGCGGCCATAGGCGGCCCCGATGCCGGTGCGATGCACCTGAAAGCCGATCTTGATGGGCGCGGCGGTCTGCGCATGGCTGTAACGCGCCCAAAGCGGCAGGCTCGCCGCCGCGACACCGCCCACCAGCGCCCCGCGCCGCGTGATGCCGGTTTTCTGGCCAGGTTTCGAGGTATTCATCGCGCATCCTCCAGAGATCAGTCGCAGTCAGAGGGCAAATGCCGCACCTGCACACCTTGCGCAACCCCCTTGGGGTTGTCCAGCGCTTACATGTCACGCCCCGCGCGGTGTGGCGAGCAGCCAGAGGCCAAAGACCGTATACGCCACCATGAAGAGGGCGAGCGGCACCTGACCCAGCACCGCACGCCGCCGCCCGTCACCCGCGCGCATCGCCAGCGCATGTGCCAGCAAAAGGGCGATCACGTGACCCGTAACAACCGCCCCCGCCTGTGTCATCCAGATGCTCTTGACCGGGCCGGGCGTATTCAGGAACCCGGCGGAAATCGGGTGCGATGCAAGGCCCAGCGCCCGCGCGAAGGCAGCCAGAACATACTGTCCATCCACCAGAAACGCCGTGAGGTAATGGGCGATATGATAGGCCAGCGCGATGGGCAGAATGGTGGGCGCATAAAGGCAGAACAGCCCCCGCAAGGGGCGCGGTTGCCCCCCCGCCAGCCGCTCGCCCAGCCAGAGGGCGCCGGCAAACACCCCTATAAGGGCTGCGTTGGATGCCAGAAGGCCTAGAAAATTGGGGAGAATGACCGCCGAGCGCCCCGGAAACTCCAACGGGTTGATTCCCAGCAGACCGAGCCAGAGAAAGGTCTCGTTCATCCCGTCAAAGCTGCCTGATCCCAAGAGGATGAGGCACAGAACCGCCAATCCCAGACTGGCCCTTGGTCCGGTCAATATCTGCCACCCGGATAGCCCTGCGGATATGTAACCTTTTGAAAATCCGATGAAAGAAACCCGGCAATAGAGCCGCATCAGCACCGTGATCGCTTCGCCTCGGACCAGCCAGGCAGGGCCAAAGAGCACCATTCCGCTCAGCATCGCATACCAGTAGAATCCCACCACCACCGCCAGCCGACCCGGATCCGTGGGGGCGGGATCGGCCATGAGGAACCCGCAAAACGCAAGGAACCCCACGACACTAGGCCAGTATCCCAGGGCGCGCGGATACCGCAGCGGCGCGCGCATGTCCGTGAGGCGGCGCAACAGGGCCCCCACACCCACCCAGGGATTGATCCAGCGCCAGAGATCGCCCACCAAACCCTGAAGCGTGACCAGCACAATCCAGAACACCACCCAGATTGTCAGAGGCAGGGGATTGACCCCCGGATCGCCCGGGCCCCTCAGCCCGCGCCACACGAGCCAACCCAGCAGGACGGTCACTGCGAAATTAAGGAAATATCGCATGAAAACAGGTAATTGCAGGCGAAATAGTGCGATGGGCCGGAACAGCGTTTCGGCAAATCCCCCCGGCAGAACGGCCAAGAGCGCCACGGTCAGCGCCACGGTAACGCTCCCGGCGGCGATGTAGACATTGGTGGGCAGCAAGAGGACAAACCCCTGTTCGCCCGCATGTGCCCAGACCGCCCCCGCCGTCAGCGCCAGAAACATCCCGCCCAGCATGATTGCGCGCATGCGCCCGTCCCCGATTTTCCCAACCCCTGAGAGTCTGACCTTTCCCCGGGGTGCGCGAAAGGGACAAATCGCCCCAGAGATACGAAAACCCCCGCACCAGAGGCGCGGGGGCGTTACCCTTCACCATACAATGGCGTTGCGCTCAGCCCGCGTGGCGGCGGCCTGTCGCGCGAAATTCGGTTTCTTCGGTCACGGCAAAGCGCCCGCCGGCCAGCTTTTGCAGCTTGCCCTGACGCAGCAATTGCCCAAAGGAGCGCAAGCCATCCTCGCGCGAAAAGCGCTCTTGCTCGACTTCCTTGAGCTTGCCCATCAGCATCGGGCGCGAGAATTGCGGGCGGCCCTCGATATCCGAGAGATAGGCCGCCGCCGCCTCGAGCAGGTCGGGCAGGCTGTTTGCGCCCATTTCCTCGGCAAAGGCAATAAAGCTGCCTTCCTTGGACTGTTCAGCGATATCCACCTCGAGGTCGGCAGCAGAGATGCGGCGCGGGCGAATGGGCGCGCGCGGCGTGTCGATCCGCTGTTCCGCCACCAGTTTGAGCGGCGCGGGGCGGCTTTCTTCGGGGCGGGCCGAACGCTCGGCGGGTGTGGCGATCTGCGGGCGGCGCGGGCGCACGACACTGGCCAGATCGCTGCGGTAGGGGGCATCATCGACGTTCTCGCGCAGTGTGGATCCGGCGTTATGTTCCGCGCGGGTGGCCGCCACGGCGGCGCGCAGATGCTGGATCGCATTGCGGCGCTGGCTGGACGCAGGGGCGTCAAGCTGGGTGTCGGTCTTGTCGAAGATACGCGTGAGATCGTTGGACGCGGCGGCACCTTCAAAGCGCCGCGTTTCCTGTTCCTGCACGGACGTGGCGGCGACGTCATCCTCGTCTTCGAGGTCATCCTGATCTGCGGCAACCGGCGGGATCGGTTCCGCCTCTGCTGCGGTATCCTCGGCCGCATCCGGCTGCTCGTCATCCTCTGCCGCCTGCGCGGTGACCTCTGCCTCAGGCTCTGGATCTGATGTTATGGCATCCTCGAGGGCCAATTCTGCCTCGACCTCGGCCAGTTCGCGCTGCAACTCGGCCTCTTCCTCGGGGCTGAGGATGGCATTTTCAGTGTCAAAGAGGTTGTCGTCGTCGTCGTCGTCGAAATCGTCGTCTTCGTCCTCGTCTTCTTCAAAGATACCCTCGGCCACGGCGGCCTCAAACTCGGCGCGCTTGACCTTGATCACGCGGGCGAGGGGCGGGGTTTCCGGTGTCGTCTCGGGTGCATGGTTGGTCTCGGTGTCGGTCGGTGTGGCGTCTGCCATCAGAGCGGCCAACGTATCCTCAAAGTCGTCGGCTCCGGTCTCTTCTGCCTCTGGCTCCTGCTCGGCCAGCACCTCTTGTGGCGCGGGCGTCGCAATGGGCGCGGCGGACAGGATTGCGTCGAAGTCCACGTCCTCTTCGGCATCGTCGATTTCTGCACTCTCGGCGCGGTCATCCTCGGCCAGAACGGCGCTCAGGTCCTCGGCGACCGTGTCGAGGAAATCCTGCGCGTGCTCGTCTTCGGAATACTCGGCGTCGGCGGTTTCGGCCTCCTGCGCCACGACCGAGCGGATGCGGCTGAGCTTGGCGGCGATGCTTTCGCTGTCCGGTGCCAGCGCTGCCGGCGCGATGCGCGGCTCTTGTTCCAGCCCCTCAGGCTGGTCGGGGGCCTCGCTTGCGACGGTCTCTGGAACCTCTGCGACAGTCTCTTCGGGCAGGTTTGCAAGCTCTTGCGCGGTCTCGTCGGTATCGACCATTTCCGGTGCTGCCTCGGCCACAACCTGTGGCGCGGGGGCGATTTGGGTCATTTCGGGCGCGGATTCGGGGCGTTCCGGTTCCGGTGTCACCTGAGGCGCCGGGGCGGGGGCCACAAGCGGGGTGTGCATCGCCGCTTGTTCGCTCGCGGCGCGCAGCACGATCTTGCCACGCTCCTCATGCGCCTCGACTCGCCGGGCGATTTCCCGCTCGGCGATGCGCGCCAGCATCTCGGCATCGGGGGTTGGCGGCTCTGCTCCGAAATACCGGTCATCCGCCGCCAGATCGCGAAAATACTCCGCAATCGCCTTCATCGTATCAAATGAATCGTCAAAACCTTCCAACGTGCACGAGAATGTGCCGTAGGAGACCGTCAGTATCTTGTTTGAACCAACCATAATATGCGCTCGCTTTGCTTGCCTGCAAAGACAGGGTTTACCATGACGCCATAGACCAAAGCGGCCCGATTCTTAGATTTTTACCGTATCATTTCGTGTTCAGAATGTGACATCAGGTACGTTAACGCAACGATAACAGGTAAATTTGATGATTGTTCGCGAAACAGAACCGGTGATCCTGATCGGTGGGGCCTCTCTGCCTGAGGGACAGGTTGACCACGCGCTCAGACTTGCCCGGATCGTGATCGCCGCGGATGGCGGGGCCGATGCCGCGCTGACGCATGGCATCACCCCGCAGGCGGTGATCGGCGATTTCGACAGTATTTCGCAGTCGGCCCGCGCCACGATCCCCGATGCCGCGCAATATCCTGACCCCGATCAGGATACGACGGATTTCGAGAAATGCCTGGGCGCGATTGCGGCCCCGCTCATTCTAGGCCTTGGGTTCTGCGGGGACCGGATGGATCACCAACTGGCAGCCTGCACCGCGCTGGCGCGCCATCCCTGGCAGCGCTGTATTCTCTTGGGCGCGCGGGATTTGATGTTTCTCTGCCCGCCCTCGCTCAACCTGCCGCTGCCAGAGGGCTGCCGCGTCTCGCTTTTCCCGATGGGCGCGGTCGAGGGGGTGTCGCAAGGGCTGAAATGGCCGATTGGCGGGCTCAATCTTGCGCCGGATGGGCGTATTGCCACCTCGAACGCGGCACTTGGGCCGGTGCATCTGGTGGTGACAGCGCCCAAAATGCTGGTGATCCTGCCGGTTGAGATGCTCGACATCACAATGGCAGCGTTGCGTGCAACGATTGCCCACTGGCCCGATGCCGCGAGAAGGAGCGAGCGCGCATGACCCTGACACAGCGCCTGACGACCTGGGCCGATGCGGTGGTCTTTGACCTGGTTCGGCAAATGCGCTGGACCTTCTTGCCGCCCCTGATGGTCTATTTCGCCGCCGGGTTTTCCGGGCTGACGATGATCGTCGGCACATTCTTCGTGAAAGAATATCTCGATCTCTCGGCGGCCTATCTGGCGGGGCTGGCCTTCTGGGCGGGCTTGCCCTGGGCGCTCAAGATGCCGCTGGGGCATCTCGTCGACATCATCTGGCGATGGAAATGGCTGTTGATCTATCTCGGCGCCGGGCTGATCGGGCTGTCGGTGCTGATCATGTATCTGCTGCTCACCCAGACCGAGGCGATGGTGGCGATCATGCCCATGGGGGCGTGGTATGTCACCTCTTACATTCTGGCGCCTTGCGGGCTGGTCATTCAGGATGCGGTGGCCGATGCCATGTCGGTCGAGGCGGTGCCGCGCTTTGACGCAGAGGGGCGGGCAATTGACGTGGATACGGCGCGGGCGCTGCATACAACGATGCAGACGCTGGGGCGCTTTGCGCTGATTTCCGGCACGCTCGCGGTGGCGGCGCTCAATATCTACATGTTCGCGGGCATCGAGGATCTGGGACCGGATGCCAAGCGCGCGACCTACGCGCTGATCTACCTCTCGGCCCTGTCGATTCCGCTGGTGTCGGTGTCGGGGGTGCTGTTGGCTGCCTGGCAGAAACACCGCCTGCGCCGGGGGCTGCGCCAAACCGGGCTGAGCGAGGCGGAGGCGGACACGCTTTTCGAGCGTCCGGGCAAAGAAACGCGCGCAAACCCGTGGTATTTCATCGGCGGGGCCGGGTTCGTGGCGCTGTCTCTGAGCATTGGACTGAGCGACATCGCCTATGGGCAAGAGATCATCTTTGCCGGGTCCATGGCGATCGTGCTCTTGCTCATGCGACAGCTTGTGGCGGTGCTGCCGGTGGCGCAGGCGCGCACGCTGGTGGGCACGGCGGTGATCATCTTCATGTTTCGCGCCACGCCGCGTCCGGGCGATGGCTATACATGGTTTTCTATCGACCTTTTGGCGTTCGACCAACAGTTTCTGTCGGTGCTGTCGCTCATCACCTCTGTTCTGACGCTGGTGGGGATGGTGATCCTGAGGCCGCTAATGGCGCATCGCAGCATTGTCTATATCGTGGTGCTGCTGACGCTGGCGGGGGGTGTTCTGTCCCTGCCCAACATCGGGCTCTATTACGGGGTGCAAGAGGTGACGGCGGCCATGACAGGCGGCATCGTCGATGCCCGCTTCATCGCAATCCTTGATACGGCCATAGAATCGCCCTTGGGGCAGGTCGCCATGATCCCGATGCTGGCCTGGATCGCGCGCAACGCGCCGGAGAATCTCAAGGCCACCTTCTTTGCCGTGATGGCGTCCTTCACCAATCTCGCCCTCTCGGCAAGCTCGCTGCTCACCAAATATCTCAACGAGGTCTTTGTGGTGACGCGCGAGGTGCGGGATGCCGCCACGGGCCAGATCACCACCCTGGCGGATTACAGCGCCTTGGGACTGCTCCTGATCACGGTCACGGCAGTCACTGTCGGCCTGCCGCTCTTGACCGTGGTCGTCATTCAACGCTCACCGCTGAGGAGCCGGGATTAGGGCAACTCCGCCTCTGGGATCACCGGAAAGAACTGGCCACCGGACCAGAGACCGAACCACCCCTCGTGCCGGTCGCCAATATCCACGAGGCGGTAAAAGCTCTTGCGGTCGATCAGCGCCTCAAGATTGGCGCGCACCAGCACATAGGGTGACGGCTCTCCGGTTTCGGGATCGCGGGTGACGCGGATCGGGTGATCGGGGCCGGCGGTCACATGGTCGCCGACATTGGTTTCAAACCGCAGGTTTTGCGCCGCGCCGGTGCCGTCGGATTCGAAATCCAAGGCCACGAAAGGCGCGTCATCGACGGTGATCCCGACCTTTTCAACCGGAGTGACCAAAAAATAAGCGTCGCCATCGCGGCGCAGGATGGTGGAGAAAAGCCGCACCAATTCGGGCCGCCCAATGGGGGTGCCAAGGTAGAACCACGTGCCATCCCGCGCAATCCGCATGTCCAGATCGCCGCAAAACGGCGGATTCCACAAATGCACGGGCGGCAGCCCCTTGCTCTTGGCCCGTACCGCGCGCGCGGATGCGGCGAGTCCCTCGGCTGACGGGCTTGTGACGGAATCTTTGCTCATTGCTTTTGCCATTTCTGTCCCAAGCTATACACTCATAGGGGACGATATAGGTTTGACGGGAGTTTTTCCATGACCGATGACACTGATCTCTTGGCCGGTCTCGAGGCGCTCGAGGGAAAATTGGCCCAAGCGCGGGCCTCGATCACCCGGCGGTTCATCGGGCAGGAACGGGTTGTCGACCTGTCCTTGTCGGCGCTTTTGTGCGGGGGCCATGGCCTTTTGATCGGTCTGCCCGGTCTGGGCAAGACGCGCCTGGTCGAGACCTTGGGCACGGTCATGGGCCTGCACACCAACCGGGTGCAATTCACGCCAGACCTGATGCCCGCCGACATTCTGGGCAGCGAGGTTCTCGAAACCGCCGAGGATGGCAAACGCGCCTTCAAGTTCATCGAAGGGCCGGTGTTCTGCCAGCTCCTGATGGCCGATGAGATCAACCGCGCCAGTCCGCGCACACAATCCGCACTGTTGCAGGCGATGCAGGAACGCACCGTAACGGTGGCCGGTGTCAGCCGCCCGCTGGGCACGCCGTTTCACGTTCTGGCAACGCAAAACCCGATCGAGCAAGAGGGCACCTATCCGCTGCCCGAGGCGCAGTTGGATCGTTTTCTCGTGCAGATCGAGGTGCCCTATCCGGACCGCGACACCGAGCGCGCGATCCTTTTGGCGACCACGGGCGCCACGGAAGAGGCGGCGCATGGCGTCTTTACCCCGGACGAGTTGATCGCCGCGCAGCAGATGCTGCGCCGGATGCCGGTGGGCGAAAAGGTGATGGAGGCGATTCTCGATCTGGTGCGCGCCTGCCGCCCCGAGGATGCAAGCGCTGCCGATGCGGTCCGCGCGAGCGTGGCCTGGGGGCCGGGGCCGCGCGCGGCGCAGGCGCTGATGCTGACGGTGCGGGCGCGGGCGATGCTGCAAGGGCGGCTTGCGCCCGATGCCAGCGACGTGGCGGCCATGGCGCAGCCGGTGCTGGGCCACCGGATGGCGCTCAATTTCGCGGCGCGCGCGCGGGGCGAGAGCTTGGCCGCGTTGATTGCCCGCACGGTCGAGGATGTGACCCGCGTGCAGGCCGCTGCCTGAGATGGCCGATCTCGCCCTCTCCCCCCTGCGCCCCCGCGCCGAGGCCGAAGCAAGCCGCCTGCCGCCCCTTTTGGCGCAGGCGGAACTGCTCGCGCGCACGGTGCTCTTGGGCGAGCATGGACGGCGGCGGGCAGGGGCGGGCGATGATTTCTGGCAATATCGCCCGGTGCAACCCGGCGACAGCCGCCGCATGATCGACTGGCGCCGCTCTGCGCGGTCAGACGTGCAATTCGTGCGGCAACGGGAATGGCAAATCGCGCAAAGCGTGATGCTCTGGGTCGATCCCGCAGCCTCCATGCGCTTTGCCAGTGACAAGGGTCTGCCCGAAAAGGCGGATCGCGCGCGGCTCCTGGCGCTTGCGGTGGCCATATTGCTTGTGCGCGGCGGCGAACGGGTGGGCCTCACCGGCGGCACCCTGCCGCCCCGTCGTGGCGAGATGCAGGTGGCGCGACTGGCCACGGCGCTGATGCAAGAGAGCGCCGAGGATTACGCATCCCCCGATATGTCGGGCCTGATCCCGCATGGCCGCGCGCTCTTGATTTCGGATTTCATGGGCGATCTGGCGCCTCTGCGCGACGCGCTGACGGCGGCGGCGGATCGGGGCGTGCGCGGGCTGCTCTATCAGGTGCTGGACCCCGCCGAAGAGGCGTTTCCCTACACCGGCCGCACCATTTTCGAGAGTGTGGGTGGCACAATCGCCCATGAGACCCTGAAGGCCGGCGATCTGCGCACGCGGTATCTGGAGCGTCTGGCGGAACGCAAAGACGCGCTCGACGCGCTCTGTCAGGCAACCGGCTGGCGCTATGGCTGTCACCATACCGGCGAGAGCGCGCAATCGGCGCTCTTGTGGCTGCATGGGGCGATGGCGGGCGGGGGGAGCGCATGATCCTGAGCCCCATCGGATTTGCCGTCCCGTGGCTCTTATGGGCGCTTGTGGCCTTGCCGATCCTGTGGATCATCCTGCGCGCCGTGCCGCCTGCGCCGATCCGGCGGCGATTTCCCGCCGTGGCCCTGCTCTTGGGTCTGCGGGACGAGGATCACGTCAGCGACCGCACGCCGTGGTGGCTCTTGCTGCTGCGGATGTTGGCGGTGGCGGCGGTGATCGTGGGGCTGGCGGGGCCAGTGCTCAATCCGCGCGACGAGGGCACGGCGCGGGCCACCGGTCCGCTTTTGATCCTCATGGATGGCAGTTGGGCCAGCGCCCGCGACTGGGCTGCGCAAACGGCGGTGGTTGACGCGATGCTGGCAGAGGCGGGGCGCGATGGGCGGCCTGCGGCGCTGATGCAACTCAGCGACCCGCAAGCACCGGTGTTTCAGGCCGCGGACAGTCTGCGCGCGCGGGTGCCGGGGCTGATCCCCGCGCCGTGGCCCGTGACGCCAGAGGGGATGGCCCGCGCCGTGGACCTTCTGGGCGAGAGCGCGTTTGAAACGCGCTGGTTCTCTGACGGGCTGGCCGCAGAGGGGCGCGCACCGCTTATTGAGGCGCTCGAGGCGCGCGGCCCTGTCACCGTGCATGAAAGCCCGCGCGCCGTGCTTGCGCTGACCCCGCCGACGTTGGAAGACGGGCAAATCCAATTGCGCGCGTTGCGGGCCGTGCCGGGGCCGCTGCGCGAGATTGCGGTCAATGCCCATGGGCTTGATCCTGCCGGGGTGTCGCGGGTGCTCGCCACCCTGCCGATGACCTTTGACGAGGGCGCGCTTGAGGCGACAGGTGCACTGTCCCTGCCGCCCGAATTGCGCGCCCGTGTCACCCGGTTCGAAATCGCAGGCGAGGCGCAGGCAGGGGCCGTTTCCCTCACCGATGACGGGCTGAAACGGCGCGAAGTGGCGCTGATCGCGGGGCGCGACGATCGTGAAGGTCTCGAACTGCTGTCGCCGTTGCATTACCTCGAACAGGCGCTGAGCCCCACGGCGGACCTATTGGACGGGGGGCTGATGGATGTGCTGCCCGCCAATCCCGATGTGATCGTGCTAGCCGATGTGGCGACGCTTTCGGGCGCGGAACAGGCGGCCTTGCTCGACTGGGCCGACAAGGGCGGGATGCTCCTGCGTTTTGCCGGGCCGCGCGTGGCCGCAAGCGATGTCTCGCGCAGCGAAGAAGACCCGCTGATGCCGGTGCGCCTGCGTGCGGGCGGGCGCACGGTGGGCGGCGCAATGTCCTGGGGCGAACCCAAGACGCTGGCCCCCTTTGTCGAGGGCAGCCCGTTTCAGGGCCTGAGCATTCCGGATGATGTGACCGTCAGCGCACAGGTGATGGCACAACCTGATCCAACCTTGGCCGACCGGGTGATCGCGCAACTGAGCGATGGCACCCCGCTGGTCACGCGCAAACGGATCGGGGCGGGGCAGGTGGTGCTCTTCCATGTCACCGCCAATGCCGAATGGTCGAGCCTGCCGCTCTCGGGCCTCTTCGTGCAGATGCTGGAGCGGCTGGCGGTTTCGTCCGCCATGGCCCCGCCCGATGCGGCGGAACTGGCGGGCACGACCTGGCAACCGGCGCAGGTGCTGGACGGGTTCGGGCGACTGACGGATGCGGACACGCGTCCCGGTGTGGCGGGCGAGCGGCTCTTGTCGGCCCCGCTTGGCCCCGATCTCTGGCCCGGCCTCTACGAGGGGCCAGAGCGCAGCGTAGCGCGCAACGTGATCGCGGCCGAGACCGCGCTCAGCCCGGTGGCATGGCCCGCGCGCGTGCCGGTCGAGGGGCTGGAGCGTGCGCCCGAAACACCGTTGGGCGGCTGGCTGCTGGCTGCGGCCCTGATGCTGCTGACCGCCGATATTCTGGCGTCCCTCGCGCTCTCCGGGCGGCTCTGGCCTGCGCGGGCGGTGGCGATGCTTGCCCTCGCGCTCAGCCTCGGGCCCGTGCCCGAGGCGCGGGCGCAGGATGATGCGCGCGCGCTTCTCGCAACTCAGGAACTGGCCCTCGCCCATGTGATCACAGGCGACGCCCGGCTGGATGATACCGCGCGCGCCGGGCTGCGCGGCTTGGGTCAGGTGCTCAATTTCCGCACCTCCGTTGAACCGGCAGAGCCGATCGCCGTCGATCTCGAACGTGACGACCTCACCTTTTACCCGATCCTCTACTGGCCCATCAGTGCCGATCAGCCGACGCCCTCGGCCGAGGCCTATGTCAAGCTCAACGACTATCTGCGCAACGGCGGCCTCATCCTGTTTGACACGCGCGACGCCGATGTTGCCGGGTTCGGTGCGGCGACGCCAAATGGCGCAAGGTTGCAGCGGATCGCGGCCCCGCTGGATATTCCACCGCTGGAACCCGTGCCAGAGGATCATGTGCTCACGCGGACCTTTTATCTATTGACCGATTTTCCGGGGCGCTATGCTGGCCGGCCGGTCTGGGTCGAGGCGGCCCCGCCCGATGCCGAACAGATCGAGGGCATGCCGTTTCGCAACCTCAATGACGGGGTGACGCCGGTGGTGATCGGTGGCAATGACTGGGCCTCGGCCTGGGCGGTGAACGAGCGGGGCGATCCGATGTTTCCAGTGGGGCGCGGCTATGCTGGCGAGCGGCAGAGGGAACTGGCCTATCGCTTTGGCGTCAATCTGGTGATGCATGTGCTGACCGGCAATTACAAATCCGATCAGGTGCATGTGCCCGCCCTTCTCGACAGGTTGGGCCAATGACCGGCAGCGTGGTGTTCGATCCTCTCTTGCCGCTCTGGCTTATTGCGGCGCTTGGGGCGCTGGTGCTGGCAGGTTTGGGGCTGGCGCTCTGGCGCGGGCTGGCGGGCTGGCCGCTCCGGGCGCTGGCCGGGCTGGTGATCCTCGCGGCCCTGATGGGCCCGGCCTATCAGCAAGAGGAACGCAATCCCCTCAGTGACATCGTGCTGATCGTCGAGGATGAAAGCGCCAGTCAGGGATTGGCGGATCGCGCCACGCGCACGGCCGAGGCCGCCGATGATCTGACGGCAAGGCTCGAGGCGCGCGGCAATACAGAGGTGCGCCGCGTGCGGGTGCCGGATGCCCCCGAGAATGGCGGCACGCAGGCGATGACCGCGCTGGCACAGGCGATGGCCGAAGTGCCGCTGGGCCGCATTGCCGGGGTCATCCTGCTCTCGGACGGGCGTATTCACGATGTCGAGCGGGCACCGGATATTCCCGCGCCGCTGCACCTCTTGCACACGGGCCGCGAGGGAGATTGGGACCGGCGGCTCAGGATCGACAATGCGCCTGCCTTTGCCATTCTCGGCGAAGAGGTGCAAATGACCCTGACCGTCACGGATGAGGGCACGGCCCCTGCGGGCGTGACCACTGTGCCGCTTGATATTTCCGTGGACGGGGCCGAGTCGCGCCGCTTCGAGGTGCCGTTGGGGGAGGAAATCACCCTGCCTCTTGTCTTGCCGCATGGCGGGCGCAACGTGCTGCAATTCACCACCCCCGAAGCACCCGGCGAGTTGACGGATCGCAACAACACCGCGCTGGTGCAGATCAACGGTGTGCGCGACCGGCTGAGCGTTCTTCTGGTCTCCGGCCAGCCCCATCCCGGCACGCGCACCTGGCGCAACCTGCTGAAATCCGACAGTTCGGTTGACCTTGTGCATTTCACCATTCTGCGCCCACCCGAGAAACAGGACGGCGTGCCGGTGCGGGAATTGTCATTGATCGCGTTTCCCACGCGCGAGCTGTTTCTTGAAAAGGTGGATGATTTCGATCTGATCATCTTTGACCGGTATCGGCGGCGGGGTATTCTGCCGAACGTCTATCTCGAGAATATCCGCCAATATGTCGAGAATGGCGGGGCGGTTCTGTTTGCGGCGGGCCCGGATTTCGCCGGGCCGGAGAGCATTTATCGCGGTCCGTTCGAAGCGATTATCCCAGCGCGTCCCACCGCGCGTGTGGTCGAGGAAGGCTATCTGCCCAAGGTCACGGACCTGGGCGAGCGGCATCCGGTCACGGCAGGGCTGGCCCAGGAGTTTGACGGGGATTGGGGCCGCTGGCTCAGGCAGGTGGAGGTCATGCAGTCGGCGGGCGATGTCGTGATGTCCGGGGTCGGTGACCGGCCTTTGCTGCTGCTTGACCGGGTGGGCGAGGGGCGCGTGGCGCTCTTGGCCTCGGATCATGCCTGGCTCTGGGGGCGCGGATTCGAGGGCGGCGGGCCGCAGCTCGAACTCCTGCGGCGCCTGGCGCATTGGATGATGAAGGAACCCGAGCTGGAGGAAGAGGCACTCTGGGCAGAGGCCACGGGTCAGCAGATGCGCGTGATCCGCCGCTCTCTGACCGAAGATGTCGGCCCCGTCACCATAACCACGCCCTCGGGCGATGTGATCGAGCGGCCCTTGCAAGAGGTATCGCCGGGCCGGTTCGAGACGCTGTTCGACGGGCCGGAAATCGGGCTCTATCGCCTGGAGAACGGCGATCAAAGCGCGGTCATTGGCCTTGGCCCCGCCGCGCCGGTCGAATTCGAGCGCACGATTGCGAGTGCCGAGGCGCTACAGCCGGAGATTGATGCGACCAACGGCGGCGTCTGGGCGCTGGAGGACGGTATGCCCGCGATCCGTGCGGTGCGCGAAGGGCGCCCTGCCGCCGGGCGCGGCTGGATCGGGATCACACCGCGTGGGGCCTATGAAACCCAGAGCCTGCGGCAGATGGCCATTCTGCCGCCCTGGCTGGTGCTGCTGCTGGTATCGGGGCTGATCCTTGGGGGATGGCTGCGCGAGGGGCGGCGATAAACGTCGGGCTCAGGGCCGCAATTCGACGCGAAAGGGCGTGGTGCTCCAGCCATCCACCGAGCAATGCGCCCGGACGAACACCTCTTGCGTGCCTTCTGGTAGGGTCAGCGAAGGGAGCGATCGGGTAAAGGGCTGTTCCTCGACATGCGGGTGATGCAGCAGGCGATAGCCCAGCCTATTTCCCGCCGCGTCCAGAACCTCCCACCCGTCAACATAGTGACCCCAGCCGGTGTCGGGATGCAGGACCGTGACCGCGACTGTCCAAGCGCCGCCGGTCTTGTCGAGTTGCACGCCGAGAATTTCGGGTTCATCCGCAGCAACGGGGTCGGCGACAAGGGCGAGGACAAGGCACAAACATCTCATGTGCAGAGATTAGCCCAGTCTCGCGCAAAAAACACTCACGTATGTGTGTTCTCGTCGGGTCGATCAGGTTGGAGCAGCACCGCGCGCGATTGTGAGGCGAATTCGCGGCGCAGCAGCATCAGGCATGTGATCCCCGTGGCCCCGATCAGCGCCTCTGGCCCCAAGAGCCAGGCCGCCGCCGAGAGCGCGAAATAAATCGCCCGCAGACCCCGGTTGAAGCCGCGTGCGGCGGTGATGTTGATCTCTGCCGCCTTTTGAGCGCGCGGCAGGGCGGCGGCATCGCCGGGGTCATTGGGCACGGCGGCCATGATCACGGCGCAATAGCCAAAGAGCCGATTGGACCAAACGAATTTGAGAAAAGCATTGGCGAGAAAGACGAGGATCACGAGGATCTTGACCTCCCAGACGATGACCGGCCCGGTCGCGGGGGTCAGATCGTCGGCGATGCCCATCACCCGCTCGAGATCACCCAGCATCGCCAAGGCGCCACCGATGGCGATGAGCGTGGCTGAGGCGAAAAAGGCGGTGCCCTGCCGCAAGCTTCCCAAGAGCTGCGCGTCAAAGATGCGCGCGTCGCGGGCGACCATCTGGACCATCCATTCGCGCCGATACTGCGCCATCAGTTTCGTAACTGAAGGCCGCGCGCGGGGTGGGTTTTCGATCAAGAGACCAAGACCAAGCCAGCCCAGCACCAATCCGCCCAAGGCGAGGGCATCAAGCGTGCTGAAATGTGTCAGTTGATCCATCCAAATCATGGGTGCAAGCTATCCTTGCAAGGTTTGACTTGCCAGATGCAAAAATTGGTTATATTTTATTACCAATCAGGAGGAATTCTCATGGAAATGCCCATCCCCCGGCCAGAGATTATGGCGCGCAAGGCCGAATTGGTGGAGCGTCTGTGCGAAGTTCTGCCCGCTGATGCGGTGATTTCCGACCCGGCCGAAACGCGCGCCTATGAATGCGACGCTCTGACCGCCTATAAATGCGCGCCGCTGGTGGCGATCCTGCCGGGGTCGACCCAAGAGGTGTCGGAGGCGCTGCGCATCTGTCACGAGATGGGCGTGCCGGTGGTGCCACGAGGCTCGGGGACGTCGCTTGCCGGCGGGGCCCTGCCCACGGCGGATAGTGTCATCCTCGGGGTGGCGCGGCTCAACGCGGTGTTGGAGACCGATTACGACAACCGTTTCATTCGCGTGCAGACCGGGCGCACCAACCTGAGTGTCACCGGCGCGGTCGAGGAACACGGATTTTTCTACGCCCCCGATCCCTCCAGCCAGCTGGCCTGTGCCATTGCCGGCAATGTCGCGATGAATTCGGGCGGGGCGCATTGCCTCAAATATGGCGTGACCACCAACAACCTGATGGGCGTGACCATGGTGCTGATGGATGGCACCGTTGTGGAATTGGGCGGCGCGCATCTTGATGCGGAGGGGCTCGATCTCCTGGGGATCGTCTGCGGCTCCGAGGGGCAATTGGGCGTCGTGACCGAGGCCACGCTGCGCATCCTGCGCAAGCCTGAGGGCGCGCGCCCCGTGCTGATCGCCTTTGACAGCAACGAGGTCGCAGGCGCCTGCGTGAGCGACATCATCAAGGCGGGCGTGCTGCCGGTGGCGATCGAATTCATGGACCGCCCCTGTATCGAGGCGACCGAGGATTTCGCCAAGGCGGGCTATCCCATGTGCGAGGCGCTGCTGATCGTCGAGGTCGAAGGCTCGGATGCCGAGATCGACGAGCAGTTGGGCCTGATCGAGGGGATCGCACGGCGCCACAACCCGGTGGAATTCCGCCAGAGCCGCTCGCCCGAGGAAAGCGCCGCGATCTGGCTGGGCCGCAAATCGGCCTTTGGCGCGATGGGGCAGATCAACGACTATATGTGCCTCGATGGCACCATCCCGGTCAGCCAATTGCCGCATGTTCTCAAGCGGATTGGCGAGCTGTCCGCGCAATTCGGGCTGAGCGTGGCCAATGTGTTCCACGCAGGTGACGGCAACATGCACCCTCTCATCCTCTTTGATGCCAACAAGCCCGGCGATCTGGAACTTTGCGAAGAACTGGGGTCTGAAATCCTCAAGCTTTGCGTCGAGGTGGGGGGATGCCTCACCGGCGAACACGGGGTGGGCATCGAAAAGCGCGATCTGATGACCCATCAATATGCCCCGGAGGATCTGGAGGCGCAGATGGCGATCAAGGACGTGTTCGATCCCAAATGGCTGCTCAACCCGGCCAAGGTCTTTCCGCTGGCGTCCTCTGACGCGCGGCGCGTGGCCTGAGCGACCCGACCGGGGGCCATGCTCCCGGAGCAATGAGTATTTTGACCAAGAAGAAGCAGCATGACACCCAACACCGAGGCAGAGCTTGCCGAGATCATCCGGGGGGCCGAAGCCCCCTTGCGCATCGAAGGGGGCGGCACGCGCCCGCTGGGCGCGCCATCGAATGGGGCGCGGCTGAGCACGGCCGCATTGCGTGGGATCACGCTCTACGAGCCCGGCGCGCTGACGCTGGTGGCGCAGGCCGGCACGCCGCTTGCCGAGATCGAGGCAACGCTGGCCGCGGAGGGGCAGCGCCTGGCCTTTGAGCCGATGGATCACCGGGGATTGCTGGGCACAACCGGCACGCCCACGATTGGCGGTGTCGTTGCCGCCAATGTCAGCGGGCCGCGCCGGATTCAGGCCGGGGCCTGCCGCGATTTCCTGCTGGGTGTGCGTTTTGTCGATGGGCGCGGGCAGATCGTCAAGAACGGTGGGCGGGTGATGAAGAACGTCACCGGCTATGATCTGGTCAAGCTGATGGCAGGCAGTTACGGCACGCTGGGGGTTCTGACCGAAGTGGCGCTCAAGGTGCTGCCGCGCCCCCGCAGCATGGGGATGCTGCGGATCGAAGGGCTGAGCGATTCGTCGGCCGTAACGGCGCTCTGTCGGGCGCTGGCCTCTCCCTACGAGGTGACGGGGGTGGCCCATCTGCAAGCGGGACCGACGAGGGCGCCGGTGACGATGATCCGGCTCGAAGGCTTTGAGAATTCGGTGGCCTACCGCGCCGAGGCGCTGATACGGCTCTTGGCTGAATTTGGCACTTGGACCTTCGAGGCGGATACGGACAAGACCGCCGCGCATTGGGCGCATATCCGCGACGTTGGCCCGTTTCAGGAGCGGGCGGGCGACGTCTGGCGCTTGTCGGTCAAGCCCACCGACGCGCCGGGGGTCGTGGCCGACCTGCCCGGAGCAGAGGCGTTCTATGATTGGGGTGGGGGGCTGATCTGGGTTCTGGCGGCCCAGGGATCGGGCCTGAATGCCGCAAGAATCCGCAGCGCCGTTGCCGCACGCGGCGGCCATGCCACGTTGATCCGTGGCGACCGCAGCCAAGGCGTGTTTCATCCGCTCTCTGCGCCGGTGGCGGCATTGCAGGCGGGATTGCGCCAGAAATTCGACCCAAGACAAATTTTGAACCCCGGCCTGATGGCCACGGGTGCAGCCGTTTGAAAGGCGCGAAAGTAGCAACAGATGAAAACCGAATTTACCGCCGAACAGCTTGAAAATCCCAAGATTGCCCGCGCCAACGAGATCCTGCGCTCTTGCGTGCATTGCGGATTCTGCACCGCCACCTGCCCGACCTATCAGGTGCTGGGGGATGAGTTGGACAGCCCGAGGGGGCGGATTTACCTCATCAAGGACATGCTGGAAAATGACCGCGTGCCGGATGCCAAGACGGTCAAGCATATTGATCGTTGCCTGTCCTGTCTGGCCTGCATGACCACTTGCCCCTCGGGCGTGCATTACATGCATCTGGTGGATCAGGCGCGGGAATATATTGAAGAGCGCTACAAGCGGCCCCTGGGGGATCGCGTGCTGCGCTGGATCCTGGCGCGTATCCTGCCTTATCCGATGCGGTTCCGGGTGGCACTGTTGGGGGCCAAGATCGGCCGGCCTTTTGCGCGGTTGATGCCCGATGCGCGGCTGCGCGCGATGCTGGAGATGGCCCCGAAACAGGTGCCGCCCGTCAGTCGAAATGACGACCCGCAGAGCTTTGCGCCGCAGGGCGCGCGGAAAAAGCGGGTGGCGTTGATGACGGGCTGTGCGCAGCGCGCGCTCAACACCGATATCAACGATGCCACGATCCGCCTGCTCACGCGACTGGGCTGCGAGGTGGTGGTGGCCGAAGGAGCGGGCTGTTGCGGGGCGCTAACGCATCACATGGGCAAGACCGACGAGAGCCACGCAACGGCGGCCAAGAACATCAAGGCCTGGGCGCGTGAGATGGATGGCGCTGGTCTTGACGCCATCGTCATCAACACCAGCGGTTGCGGCACCACGGTCAAGGATTATGGTCATATGTTCCGGCACGAGGCGCTGGCAGCAGATGCCGCGCGCGTCAGTGCCATCGCCATGGATGTGAGCGAAATCCTGATGCAGCTTGATCTGCCGCAGGGCGAGGACAAGGAGATGGTGATCGCCTATCACGCCGCCTGCTCGCTGCAGCATGGGCAAAAGATCAAGACCTATCCCAAGGACCTCTTGAAACGGGCCGGGTTCGCGGTGGTGGAACCGGCGGACAGCCATTTGTGCTGCGGCTCGGCGGGCACCTACAACCTGATGCAGCCCGAGATTTCCAAACAGCTCAAGACGCGCAAGGTGAAAACGCTGGAAGCGAAGAATCCCGATGTGATCGCGGCGGGCAATATCGGCTGCATGATGCAGATCGGGTCCGGCACGGGAATTCCGGTGGTCCACACGGTCGAGTTGCTGGATTGGGCCACGGGCGGGCCGAAGCCGCCGGCCATGACCCGCGCGGCCCAAGGCATGTCCGGGGTTCCGATCCTGCGCTGATCCGGTCATAATCTGGCCCAAAACGCTTGCTATCCGGCAGGTGGATTGAGCAGGAAAAAGACCACATGCGGCGCATCATCACCTTTCTCTTATCCGCCTGTGTCGCAGGCGCGGCCATGGCGCAGGACAGTGGCCTGCATCGTCTGGATGTCGGCGACGAGGCCCGTGACTGGGAGGCTGTGGGGCGGCTCGAACTGGCCGGGCGCGGGTTCTGCACGGGCGCGTTGGTGGCGCCCGATCTGGTGCTGACGGCGGCGCATTGCCTCTTTGACAAGGAAACCGGCGCGCGGATTGATCCGGCGCGGATCGAATTCATGGCCGGGTGGCGCAATGGCCGCGCGGCGGCCTACCGCTCGGTTCGACGCGCGGTGACTCATCCTGATTATGCCCCCGCGACCGATGTCACCGCAGAGCGCGTGCGCAATGACGTGGCGCTGCTGGAATTGCACCATCCGATCAAAAACACGCGCGTCACCCCGTTCGAGACTGACGAGCGCCCGCGCAAGGGGCAAAAGATCGGCGTTGTCAGCTATGCCCGGGACCGATCCGAAGCGCCATCGCTGCAAAACATCTGTGAGGTTCTGGCGCGTCAGGATGGCGTTCTGATCATGTCCTGCGATGTGGATTTCGGATCGAGCGGTGCGCCGATCTTCAGCTTTGAAGGCGGGGTGCCGCGCATCGTGTCGGTGGTGTCGGCCATGGCCGAGGTCGAGGGGCGCAAGGTGTCGCTGGGCACGCAGTTGACCGATCCGCTCCGGGTTTTGCAGGCGGCGCTCGATGGCGGTGCAGGCGTGTTTCAGGACGCAGCGCCCAAGATGTTCACCTCTGGTATTCGCCGCGATACCGGCGCAAAGTTTGCCAAGCCATGAGCGGCGCGCGCGTCACGATTGCTGCCATCGCGGCGCTGCTGTTTGCCACGTCAGGCGCCACGGCGCAAACCAGCGGCCTGATCCGCTTGACCGATCGCGACGATCTCTTTGGATGGGAGGCGGTGGGGCGGGTCGACCTTGGGCGCGATGGCTATTGCACGGGCGTTCTGATTGCCCCCGATCAGGTTCTGACGGCGGCGCATTGTGTCTATGACCGCGCAAGGCAAGGGATTGCGCCTGACATCATCCAGTTTCGCGCCGGGCTGCGCGATGGCGTGGTGATCGCAGAGGCGGGTGTGGCGCGCTATGCGGTTGCCCCCGGCTATGATCCGGCGGCAGGGATGCAGGCCGAGAATGTGCGGCGCGATGTTGCGCTCTTGCAGCTTTCCACCCCCATTCCAGCGGCGCTCGCGGCCCCCTTCCACCTGGCCGCGGCCCCCGCCGCCGGTCAGCGTGTGAGCGTCGTGTCCTATGGCCGGGATCGTGACAAGGCCCCGTCATGGCAGCGTGATTGCGGTCTCTTGTGGCGGTCCGAGGGGGTCATGGGCTTTGATTGCGCGGTGATCAACGGCTCCTCCGGCGCGCCGGTTTTCGCGCGGGACGGCGGACGCGCGCGCATCCTCTCGCTGGTCAGCGGCGGCAAGTGGGACGGCGGCGACAGCCGCGCCTATGGCATGGACCTGCCCGAGATCGTGGCGCGCCTGAAACAGGAGTTGCGCGCCGCGTCGGCCCCGGGCGTTGCGGTCAATCCCGGGTTTCGGCGGGTAACAGTGGGCGGCGGTGGCGCATCAGGTGCGAAATTCGCGCGACCCTGAGGGCGCGCGTGGGGGTCTTGACAGCCGCCAGAGCACTTCCCAAATCAAGAGCGTTCCGGTGCCGCGTGACGGGCCGGACAGTTTGCCTGTCCCCAGAGGGGAAGGCACCAATCCGGTATCGCTCAATGGAGGATGACCCATGCGTAATTTTGATCTTGCCCCGCTCTATCGTGCCACGGTCGGTTTCGACCAGATCGCCGATCTCTTGGATCGCGTCATGGCCACAGACGTGACCCAGCCGACCTATCCGCCCTACAACATCGAAAAGACCGCTGACGATGCCTATCGCATTTCGGTGGCCGTTGCGGGATTCTCTGCCGATGATCTGGGTGTGGAGGTCAAGGATGGCTCTCTTGTCGTTTCTGCCCGCAAAAGCGAAGAAGAGGAGGGACGCACATATCTGCATCGCGGCATCGCGACCCGTGCCTTTGAACGCCGCTTCCAATTGGCCGATCATGTCCGCGTGATCGGGGCGACCCATGCTGATGGGATGCTGCATATCGACCTGCGCCGCGAGGTGCCCGAAGCGCTGAAGCCGCGCCGTATCGCGATTGCCAGCGGGGATGTCGTGGCCAAGGATGTGGTGGACGCCGACAAGGTGAACTGACCCGCGCCATGAATTAAGCCACAATCCAAGTCTGCGCCCGGTCAGCCCCTCTGGCCGGGCGTTTGCCGTTCAGGGGCGCCGTGCCTCGATCAGCACGCCATCCGCTGCGCCGCCAATCAGACGTAGCGCGCCATCCTCGGCGATGTCGAACCGCGTCACCTGTTCCAGCGCGTCGAGCATACGGCGCTCTTGTTCCATAAGAGGGTCGGGGCAGGCCATCATCGTGCTGCCCATGGCCCCGAATTGCAGCCCTTCGCCCGTGATCGTATAGCCGCCCACCAGACGGTTGCAGCCGGTGCTGCCCGCCACACGCCCCGGCGTGATGAAATTTAGGGTCAGGCGCTCTGGCTCGATCAAAGAGGGGGCCCCTAAGGCAGTCACCTGCCACGCGGGGCCGGTCAACAGGTCCTCGGGCGCGCCGCCACACCCCCGGAACTCTCGCGCGCCCAGTGTCAACACCGCCGCATCGGGATGCGGCATGCCGGTGGCATCGTCGCGGCAGATGCCTTCGCGGATGGTCAGTTGCGCCTTGATCTCAGGCATGTCGAATACGTAAGCGCCGGGTAGGACCTGCACCTCGGGGCGGGGCAGGCTATGGGTGATCTCGCCGTAATCGGCGCTGATCTCGGCGGTCTCGGCGGTCAGGGCAACGGACCAGCCCGGCTCATTGCCGCCTGCGCGATAGGTTTGTTGCGCGGGCGGGGGTGCCTGTTGACACTCGGGCAGATCCCGACCCTCGAGACGGACCATGGCCCGATCACCCTTGTTCCAGAATTCGGTGTTCTGTTCCTTGATCCCTTGGAACCGGGCACCAGAGGCTGAGATGACCTGCTTCATGGCAATGTCGCGCCCCTCGGCGCGCAGCACGGTTTCATCACCCAGCATGCCAAAAGAGACCGTGGTATCGCCGCAGATGAAATCGACCGCAAAGGCGAGCGCTGTTACCGGCTCGAGGATGAGCGTGCCCAGATCGACCGGCTTTGTTCCCGCCGCAAACGGCATATCCCGCAAGAGCCAGCGCGGTTGATTGTTGACCCGGATCACCGCGCTGAGTTGCCCGGAAAGATTGGCGGGCACCGTCATCCCGAAGGGCAGCGGCACCTGTTCGCCATCAGCATCCAGCGTCACCTCGCCCAGCATCGCGCCAAACCGCCCCTCAGCCACCACCACGGCGCGGGCATCTGGGGGGAGGGCGATCCGTTGCAGATAGCCGACAGCGCCGGACACTTGGCGCGTTTCGTCGCCCTGCGCCTGCACCATGGCAGTGGGCAACACAGCCATCAGGCCGGCCAAGAGGAAAGAGCGGGGCATCGCCGGCCTCCTTTGCTTCTAGACTTGCTCACATCCTAGCGAGGGACCCGTCCTTGGTCGAGTACCGCTTTGGTCAGACGCTCATGCAAATGTATTTCATCTCAAGGAAATCCTCGATGCCGTGATGGCTGCCTTCGCGGCCAAGCCCGGACTGCTTGACGCCACCAAAAGGGGCCACCTCGGTCGAGATGATCCCGGTGTTGACGCCCACGATGCCATATTCCAGCGCCTCGGCCACCTTGTAGACGCGGCTCAGATCCTTGGCGTAGAAATACGAGGCCAGACCAAAGATCGTGTCATTGGCCATGGCGATCACGTCATCCTCGCTTTCGAACTTGAAGAGCGGCGCGAGCGGCCCGAATGTCTCATCGGTGGCAAAGGCCATGTCCTGCGTGCAGCCGGTGACGATGGTGGGGGGCAGGAAATATCCTGCTCCCTGTACCGGTTCGCCACCACCCAGAATGACCGAGGCACCTTTGGCCTTGGCGTCAGCGACATGCTCTTGCACCTTGGTGATGGCGTCCGCATTGATGAGCGGCCCAAGCGCCACGCCCTCGTCCATCCCGTCGCCCATCTTGAGCTTTTCGACCGCTGCCTTGAGCTTGGCGGCAAAGGCATTATAAACGCCCGCCTGCACATAGATGCGGTTGGCGCAAACGCAGGTCTGCCCATTGTTGCGGAATTTGCAGAGGATCGCGCCCTCGACCGCTGCATCGAGATCGGCATCGTCGAACACGATGAACGGCGCGTTGCCGCCCAACTCCATCGAGCATTTCATCACCTGATCGGCAGCCTGCCGCAACAGGATGCGCCCCACCTCGGTCGAGCCGGTAAAGGTGATCTTGCGCACCACCGGGTTCTCGCAGAATTCCTTGCCGATCTCGGATGCGCGCGACGAGGTGACGATGTTGAACACCCCCGCCGGAATCCCCGCGCGTTCGGCCAAGAGGCCCATCGCCGTGGCCGAGAGCGGCGTTTCCGCAGCCGGACGACCAACAAAGGCACAGCCCGCCGCCAGTGCCGGGGCGGCCTTGCGCGTGATCATCGCGTTGGGGAAATTCCACGGCGTGATCGAGGCCACCACACCGATGGGCTGCTTGATGACGGTGATCCGCTTGTCGCGTTGATGGCCGGGGATGGTCTCGCCATAGATGCGCTTGGCCTCTTCGCCAAAGAACTCGATGAACGAGGCGCCATAGCCCACCTCGCCCTTGGCTTCGGCCAGCGGCTTGCCCTGTTCGGCGGTCAGGATCACGCCCAGATCGTGCTGGTTCTCCATCATCAGGTCAAAGAAGCGGCGCAGCACGGCGGCACGTTCCTTGCCGGTCCATTTCGCCCATTCCTTTTGCGCGGCCTCCGCGGCGGCAATCGCACGCGCCACCTGAGCGCGGCTGAGATCGGCCACATGCGCGACCACATCGCCGCGCGCGGGGTTCGTGACCTCGAAGGTGCCATTATCGCCATCCACCCACTCGCCATTGATATAGGCCCGCTCGCACAGCAGGCTGGGGTCCTTGAGCATGGATTTCAGGTCGGTCTTGGTCATTGCGTTTCCCTCTTGGCATGGCTTTTATCTCGCCATGACAGACCAGCTTGGGCTAGGAATGTCTAGGGCCAGATAGGGGAGAATACGCCGTGGAACTGGACGATGCCTATGCCAATGTGCCGTATATTCCGGGCGGCGCGCAATATCCGGCGCGCTGGACCGTGGCGGCCGAGGCGTTTCGCGCCAGGCTGAGCGCCGAACGGCGGGCAGAGCTTGGCCTGCCCTACGGCGATGGCGCGCGGCAGGCGTTTGACCTCTTTCACCCCACCGGCGCGGCGCGGGGGCTCTGTGTCTTTGTCCATGGCGGCTATTGGCTCCGGTTTGACCGGACGCTCTGGTCACATCTCGCGGCGGGACCGCTCGCGCGCGGCTGGGCGGTGGCCATGCCCTCCTATGACCTCTGCCCCGAGGTGCGCATTGCCGACATCACCCGGCAGATTGCCCGCGCAATCTGCGTTATGGCGGCGCGCACCGACGGGCCATTGGCGCTGGTCGGGCACTCGGCGGGCGGGCATCTGGTGGCGCGCATGGCGGTGCCCGGGGTTCTGCCCGGCGATGTCGCGGCGCGCCTCAGCCATGTCATGCCCATCTCGCCGGTCTCGGACCTGCGCCCACTGCTGCAAACCTCCATGAACGAACAGTTCCGGCTCGACCGCGCGGCGGCAGAGGCCGAAAGCCCCGCGCTCATGCGCCCCTTGCCGGTTCCTGTCACGGTCTGGGTCGGCGCCGAGGAGCGGCCCGTGTTCCTCGATCAGGCGCGATGGCTGGCCGCAGCCTGGAACGCCGGCCACGAGATTGCCAGGGGCCGACACCATTTCGATGTGATCGAGGCTCTGACCGATCAGAACAGCCGCATGGTGGCGCAACTCCTCGGGTGACGAGAAATCGTGATGCGCCCCATCACAAAGCCTGAATTGACGCCCCTCGCCATTCGCCTAGAGTGCCCGCGAACCGCGCGAGGATAGAATGCCCAAATCCGCCCCCCTGATTACACCCGTCCTTGTGGCGGGCTGCACCATCATCCTGATCTCTTTTGCGATCCGCGCGTCCTTTGGCGTGTTCCAGATCCCCATCGCAACCGAATTCAACTGGCCCCGTGCCGAATTTTCGCTGGCCATCGCCATCCAGAACCTTGCGTGGGGCATCGGCCAGCCACTTTTCGGCGCGCTGGCCGAGAAAATCGGCGATCAGAAGGCGATCATTCTGGGGGCCCTCACCTATGCGGCGGGGCTGGTGCTGTCCTCCTTTGCCGTCAGCCCCGAGGCGCATCAGCTTTATGAAATCCTCGTGGGGTTTGGCATCGCGGGCACCGGCTTTGGCGTGATCCTCGCCGTGGTGGGCCGCGCCAGTTCCGATGAAAACCGCTCCATGAGCCTTGCTATCGCCACTGCTGCCGGGTCGGCGGGGCAGGTGTTTGGCGCGCCGCTGGCGGAATTCCTGCTCTCGCTGATGACATGGCAGAGCGTGTTCCTGATCTTTGCCGCCGTGATCATCGCAGTGCTGGCCATGCTGCCGCTGATGCGCGCGCCCGCGCCTGTGGACCGCACGGTGATCGAGGAATCCATGGGCACGATTCTGAACCGGGCCTTTCGCGACCCGTCCTTTACTCTGATCTTTCTGGGCTTTTTTAGCTGCGGTTATCAACTCGGCTTTATCACCGCGCATTTCCCGGCCTTCGTCACCGAAATGTGTGGCCCGATCCTGCCCGGTGGGGCGCTACACAATATCGGGATCACCACCACATCGGCACTTGGGGCTGTAGCCATTTCGGTCATTGGCCTTGCCAATATTGCGGGCACGCTGACGGCGGGATGGCTGGGGAAACGCTATTCCAAGAAGAACCTATTGGCGGCAATATATCTGGGCCGGACGCTGGTAGCGGCGGCATTTATCATGACGCCAATTACACCGGCTACGGTGCTGCTCTTTTCGGTAACCATGGGGTCCTTGTGGCTGGCCACGGTTCCGCTGACCTCGGGATTGATCGCCCATCTCTATGGGCTGCGTTACATGGGCACGCTTTATGGGATTGTGTTCTTTTCCCACCAACTCGGGAGCTTCATGGGCGTGTGGTTGGGAGGAAAGCTTTACGATTTGCACGGCGATTACAGCGTCGTCTGGTGGGTCGGCATCGGGGTTGGCGCATTTTCGGCAATCGTCCACCTGCCGGTCAAGGAACGGGAGGTGCGGCCAGCCTAATCGCGCATGAGGTCGCGCAGCGCGGCCAGCACCGCCTCGCTATGGGTATAGGTCAGACCGTGTCCCGCGCCCTCGATCACCTCTTGGCGGGCGCTGCGGTTGACCTCGGCCAGTCGCGCCATGCTGCGCAGCGGGATCACCGTATCCTCGCGCCCCCAGATCGCCAGCACCGGCAGCCGCGTTTCGGCAATATCCGCATGTTCTTCGGTCAGATCCTCTGAAACCATCCCACTGATGGAGCGGGCGACTGCGGGCACGAAACCACGATAGCGCAACTCGGCCTGTTGCAGATCGACGATGCCGGGCACGCTGGTGGGCAGGTGCCGCTCCGCCTCGCAGCCCTTGCGAAAGCTGCGAGGGAATCCCGCCAGCATCAGCCATGTCGCCATCGGGCCACCCCGTGCCACCCGTTCGGCGAGCGGTCCCAGATCATGCCCAAACCCGGCAGGCGCAATCAGCACCAGCGCCCGCAGCCGTTCGGGATGCAGCGCGGCAAAGGCCGTGGCAATCGCGCCGCCCATGGAATACCCAAAAAGCGTGAAATCCCCGGTGATCCCCTGATCCTCGAGCAATTCTTCTAGCTGGGTGATGAAAAAGGCGCTGTCCTGCGGCCCGTCGGGCCGGTCGCTATAGCCGCGCCCATAAAGGTCATAAACCAGCACGCGGTAGCCAAGCGCCCCAAGCCCCGCCGCGATCCCCTGCCAGACAAACGACGGCGTGGTCAGCCCATGCACGCAGACCGCCACCGGCCCGCGCGTGGCCCCCAGCCAGCGATAATGCGTGAGCCCGCGCGACAGGCGGGCAAAGTCGCCGGGGGCATTCTTGCGAAGCTTGTCAGTCATCGCGGGTTTCATCACCTCGCGCAGAATGGGGGCCGCGATGAGCACCCCCACAAGGATCACAAGCCCGAGCCAGATCATGCCGCCGCCCTCCAAGCATCGAGGATATAGCGGCTGGACATCAGGTCGAGATGCGCGCCGCCCCCGTTCTTAAAAAGGGTGATCTCCTCGGGCGCGTGCCGCTGGAAACGCTCTGGATCATAGAAATCCGCGACGAGATGGTCCCGGGCGATCACGCCGCGCTCCAGTGGCGTCATGATCTCGCCGATATGCGCGACCGTGGTGTCGAAACTGTCGACAAAGACCCGCGCCCGCGCGATGGCCGCATCATCCACCTCGCGCATGTCGGGGCGATAGGCCCCGATCAGGTCGATATGCTGGCCTGGGCGCAGCCACTCCCCCTTGATCAGCGGATCGGTGGACATGGTGGCAGAGGTGACAATATCGGCGGCGCGCACCGCCGCTTCCAGATTCTCGGCCACAGTCATGCCCTCACACTCTGCCGCCATCGCCTCGGCATTGGCACGGGTGCGGTTCCAGACGCTGAACCGCGCCTGCGGAAAGTGCGCGCGATAGGCCTGCCAGAGCGCGCGGCCCACCGTTCCTGCCCCGACAATCAGGATGCTCTCGCTGTCGGGCCGCGCCAGTCGCGTGGCGGCATAGAGGCTGTCACCGGCGGTTTTCCATTTGGTTACAAGATGGAAATCAACCAGCGCCTCCAGCGTGCCATCGGTATCGGAATAGAGATTGACCGCGCCGTTGATCATCGGCTCCCCCCGCTCTGGATTGCCCGGAAAGATCGTGGCGGATTTCACCGCCAATCCCATCCCGTCGATCCATGCCGCCCGGTTGAGCAACGTGTCGCGGCCCCGATAGAGCAGCGTATCGGCAATCTCGGCCTTGGGCAGGCGATGCCCCGCCTCGAATGCCGCGCAGAGACCGAGCCACTCCAGATGCGCCTCGCCCTCGTCAAATGGAATGATCGTCAGGCTCATGGATTTCTCCCTCGGTCAGCGGCGATAGGTCGGAGCTTTGGTGGCAACCGTCGCATCCTTGACCGACTCGCGCCACAAGAGATAGAGGCCAGAGCCCACAATCAGGGCAATTCCGATCCAGGCGGTCGCGTCAGGCCAGGTGCCAAACACCGTCACCCCCCACATGATCGCCATCGGCATGGCCACATATTCAAAGGGGGCGGCAAAGGCGGCCTCGGACAGCCGGTACGCCTGAGAAATGAAGAGGCCCCCCAACATGCCAGATATGCCCAGCATGATCAGGATCGGCCAATCCCCCGGCGCGGGCCAGACCCAGGCGCGGAACAGGAATTCGAGCGAGGGATGCCCCATCCCGGCAAAACGGCCATCGCCAAAGCTGAGGCCGATGATCGTGCTGGCGATAATGAAGGTAAGCTGGATGTAAAAGGCCATCGTTGGCGTGCTCTCGGTGCCGCCGATCTTGCGCGCGAGGATGTGCATCACCGCATAGAGAAACGCCGCCGCAATGGGCAAGAGCGAAGCCAGTTGAAACGCCGCTGTGCCCGGTTTTACGATCACCAGAACGCCGATAAATCCCACGGCAATCGCCGCCCATCGCCGATTGCCTACGGTTTCGCGCAGGAACAGCACCGAGAATACCGTGATCACCAGCGGCGAGACAAAGAACACTGCCACCGCATCGGCAATCGGCATCGCCGCCAGCCCCAGAAAGAGACAGGTATTGGCGCTGACCACGCAGAGGCCGCGCAAAAGGTGCATTTTCGGGCGGCGCGTGCGCAAGAGGGCAAGGCCACCCGCGAAGGGCATCACGAAGGCTGCAAAGGCCGCCATGCCCACCAGCGCCCGAATGAACACCACCTGATGCAGGGCATAGCTATCCGAGAGAAACTTGATCCCCACATCGTTGAGCGAAAAACACAGCACCGCCGCCAGCGCATAGGCAGCGCCGATCAGATTGGAACGCTGGATTGTGGTGGGGGTCATGGGGGTCCAAAATTGCATTCTTTCCCCGATTTATGGCGTGGATGGCTTGATAATGTAAACCAAGACGCGACAACTCATGCGGCAACAGTTTTTGAAAGCAATTCCGAAAGGAGTTCATCCAGCGATGAAGTTGAGACCTATCTATATTCTTTTTTTGTGTGCCGGGCTGTTTTTGGCGGCATGTGGCGGCAAGAAGGGCGATTTCTTTACGGGTCATCAAGTGGGTTTTAGCCGGCTCGGACTCGTTGACATTGGCGACTACCGAATTTCCATCGGCGAAATATCGTCTCGCCATCATTCGGTCCCCGAGACAAGGCACTTTTCATTCTCCTGGAGCCCGGCAGGGCACCGGCGTCTGTTTCAAGAAAATGGGTGGCGCGCGCCAACAGAAGAAGACTGGAAGCGATACAGAGACCTTATGATGACATCTGAGGATTGGAGCCGGTACGACAATCCTGCCAAAGCGCGGAGCAGTCGGGTCAAACTTCTCAGTGATCTTGAGAAGTCCGAGCCTACGGCAGAATACAAATCCCGAGTGCGAAAAGATGGGTTCATTGTTCAGGAAACGTGCTCAGGCTTCGTGAGCAGCAGAACCTATTGCGAAAAAAGGCTTTCGCTCTCGTTGAAACAAAAACTTGAGTTGGCCCGGCAAGCATTGAGTGCGACTGAACCTCGTTGTGCGCTGGCCGAAACTGATCCGCCTGCGGTAACGTCTTTGTTTCCCCATTACAAAACAGCGAAATTGGGACTCGTCACGGCTATTTCCTGCAAATAGCCTGTCACCCGCCCACCTGTTTCGCCGCCCGTACCGCCCGCTCCAGCGCGTCGAGAAACCGCGAGCGGTCGGCCTTGGTAAACCCCTTGCCGCCGCCTTGGCGAAAGGGGTCTGCGGCCCGCAGGTCGGCCATCAGATCGCGCGTGGCCAGAACATTGCCGATATTGGCCCCCGTCAGCGCCTCGCCATTGTGTTTGAGCACGCGCGCGCCCGCTGCCACGCATTTCGCGGCCAGCGGAATATCCCCGGTGATCACCACATCCCCCCGCCCCGCGCGCTCGGCAATCCACATATCCGCCACGTCGGGGCCATCGGGCACGATCACCGTCTCCACCAGCGGATTGCGCGAGGGGCGCAAACCGCCGTTCGAGACCACGAATATCCGTAGCCCATGCCGCGTGCCGACGCGCTCGACCTCGTCCTTGACCGGGCAGGCATCGGCATCGACATAAATGGGCATGGGCTGGTCCTCTGGTTCGGGGTCATTCGGCGGCATCGAGCCAGGCGCGGATTTCCGCGCCGTGCTCTCCGCGGGCGGGCGGTGCGGCCACCGGGCGGCTCTGCCCGTCAAAGCGGGGGGCAGGGGCAGGGCTGAGACAGCCGTCGTCCTGCTGCCAGACACCGCGCGCCGCCATATGCGGATCGCGCGCTGCCGCTTCGGGGGACAGAACCGGGGCGACACAGGCATCCGACCCGGCAAAGATCCCCGCCCAATGGGCCAGCGGGCGCGCGGTAAAGAGCGCCGCCAGCGCCGCCACCTGTTCGGGCCATTGCGTGCGGTCATGCTGGGCTGCGAGCTTGGGATCGTCCGCGAGTCCAAGGCGGGACAGGAACTCGGCGTAGAACTGCGGCTCAAGGCATTGCACCGACAGCCAGCCACCACAGGCGCAGGCGTAGACGCGGCTCCAATGCGGCCCGTCGAGCAGGCTCTGACCGCGCATCATGCTCAGGTTGCCCGAGGGCATCATCGACATCAAAAGCGCCATCATATGCGCCGAGCCATCGACAATCGCCGCATCCACCACAGTGCCCCGCCCGCTGCGCCCGGCGCGGATCAGCCCCGCCAGCATCCCCGCCACGAGATAGAGCGCGCCGCCGCCCACATCCCCCACAAGGGTGGCGGGGGTGACAGGCGGCGTGCCCGGCGCGCCCGCATACCAGAGCGCGCCCGAGGTGGCGATGTAATTCAGATCATGCCCCGCCTCCTGCGCGCGCGGCCCCGCCTGCCCCCAGCCGGTCATACGCCCATAGACAAGGCGCGGGTTGGCGGCCTGCATCGCCTCTGGTCCCAGCCCCAGACGCTCCATCACGCCGGGGCGATACCCTTCGATCAGCGCATCCGACCGCTGGATCAGCGCGCGCGCGATGGCCACATCCTCGGCGCTCTTGAGGTCGAGCACGATCGAACGCTTGCCGCGATCCAGCAGATTGCGCGTGCCCGCCACCGGATTGCCCGCGCCGGGGCGATGGATCACGATCACCTGGGCCCCCATCTCGGCCAGCATCATCGCGGCAAAGGGCGCGGGCCCCAAACCCTCGAATTCCACCACGCGCAGCCCTGACAGCATGTTTGCCCCTATCCGTTTTGGCGCAGGGTAAGGGGAGTGGCGCGCGAAGGCCAGAGCGCTTGCGCCGCTCCGACCTTCTGCTCCCTTGGCGCGGCAAGGGGGCTGCGCTAGGGTGCGGACAGGATGCAACGGGAGGGCATGACAGATGCAGATGAGTGACGCGCGCGACATCAAGGCGGATCGGGCGACGGTCTGGGCGGCCCTGCTCAGCCCCGAAGTTCTCAAGGAATGTGTGCCCGGCGCGCAGGAGGTGACGGGCACGCCCGAAGACGGGTTCGAGGCGACCGTCGTCCAAAAGGTCGGGCCGGTCAAGGCCACGTTCAAGGGCATGGTCAAGGTGTCCAACATTGTCGAAATGCAGAGCCTGACCTTGACTGGCGAGGGCAAGGGCGGGGCCGCAGGCTATGCCAAGGGTGGGGCCAACGTGCGGCTTGAGGATAGCGAGACCGGCACGCGGCTGAGCTATGATGTCGAGGCCAGCGTGGGCGGCAAGCTGGCACAACTCGGCAGCCGTCTGGTCGATGGCTTTGCCAAGAAGATGGCGGATCAGTTCTTTGCCCGGCTCGAAGAGGTGCTCGAAGGCCCGTCCGAGGACGACCCCGAACCCGAGGCGGAAAAGAAAGGTTGGCTCAAGCGGCTGATCAGCTAGAGCGCGTTGCGTCTGCCTGAGTTGTCGCGTCTGAGCGGGTTCCCATCGCCCGGCCCCCGCGCCGGGGCGTCCGAGTTGCTTTGGCGAGGTCCCGGGGCAAGCCCGGGGCGGCTGCGATCTCGATAGGGCGGACCACGCCCCAAGGCATTGTCATTCCGTCAGTGGCCGGTTGCGTGAAACCGTGCCGGTGCCATGCGTGACGATGATCTCTGCGATGCGTTGGCCAATCATGCGGCTGGCCTTGAACGAGGGGTGAATAAGGTCGATGGCATGATAGGAGCGGTCGCCATGCGGCACCATGTCCGACAGCGGCAGAAAATGTACGCCCCGGTCCAGCCCGGCCAAGAGCGCCACGCGCCGATCCATCTCTGCCCCCTCATCGGTGCAATGTTCCACCGGCGAGGTCACGCCGGGTGTGCGCAGATAGCCCACATAGATTACCTGCGCGCCGCTCTGCCGCAAGCGCGACACAAAGCCGGGGATTGCGCCGCGCCGCCCGTCACGAGAAATCAGGCGATCCAGCTTGCCCGCACAGCGCATGCAGCCACAGCCAAGCCACAGATCATTGCCGC
The DNA here is from genome assembly GCF_963972555.1 of uncultured Roseovarius sp. NCBI lineage: Bacteria > Pseudomonadati > Pseudomonadota > Alphaproteobacteria > Rhodobacterales > Roseobacteraceae > Roseovarius > uncultured Roseovarius sp. Next base: position 64,551 of record NZ_CAXAUM010000012.1, on the reverse strand, counting down.
CGCCATTCAGAACGGCCCAATCCCAGTCGCCCTGCCGGTACTGTTTGGTGATGTTGAGGCCAAGCGCGCCAGTAATTGGCAGGCGGTAGAGAAACCGGGCCCCGGCCACCGACATATCGGTCACGCGCACGCCCAATTCCCGCTCGACAGAGGACGAGACAGAGCGCCCTGCCAGCTTGTGCATTGCCAAAAGCGAATCACCCATGACCAGAAGCCGCGGCTCCGCCTGCGCTTGGCTGATCCCCGTCATCATTACACAAGCCAGCAGAACAAGCCTGAATATATGCTTGATCATTCCGTTTCCCTTGCCGTCATCAGGCCCGCCACCCTGTGCGGTGGATAGTGTAGCATCCTGCCGGGAAACTATGAACAAACTCACAAAAACAGATTGTTTTCTTATTGGCGACATCGCGCATCGGCGCACAGGGGCCTATGCCGGGATGCGCGTTGCGTTCGGGTGTCGTTTGATTAGGTTCCGCGCAAAGGGGAATACCTATGACAGCTATCGTAACGGTCGAGGGTCTGAGCAAGACCTACAAAGGCGGCTTTGCCGCGCTCAAATCGGTGTCGCTCCGCATCGAACAGGGCGAAATCCTCGCACTCCTTGGGCCCAATGGCGCGGGCAAGACCACGCTTATTTCTACGCTCTGCGGCATCACCACGCCGACTGGCGGGCGGGCCTCGGTGGGCGGGCATGACATCGTCACCGGTTATCGCGAAGCGCGGGCGATGATCGGCCTCGTGCCGCAGGAAATCGCGCTGGAACCGTTTGAAAAGGTCATCAACACGGTGCGCTTCTCGCGTGGTCTCTTTGGCAGACCGCGGGATGAGGCGCTGATCGAACGCATCCTGCGGCAACTGTCGCTGTGGGACAAACGCAACAACCGCATCCGCGAACTTTCGGGCGGCATGAAACGCCGCGTCCTGATCGCCAAGGCGCTCTGCCACGAGCCTCGCGTTCTCTTTCTCGACGAGCCGACGGCGGGCGTCGATGTCGAACTGCGCCGGGATATGTGGGAGGTGGTGCGCGGGTTGAAGGAAAGCGGCGTCACCATCATCCTGACCACCCATTACCTCGAAGAGGCCGAGGCGATGGCCGACCGGATCGCGGTCATCAACAAGGGGGAAATCCTGTTGATCGAGGACAAGGCGGCGCTCATGCGTCGGATGGGGCGCAAATCGCTGAGGATTGATCTGGTAGAGCCGATCGCTGCGGTGCCGGACACGCTTGCGTCCTATGCGCTGGAAAAGACCCCCGACGGTCAGGCGCTGATCTACAATTACGAGACACGCGCCGAGGGCACGGGCATCACCCGCCTCTTGCAGGCACTGGCCACCGAGGGGCTCTCGGTGCGCGACATCGAAACAAGCCAAAGCAGCCTCGAAGAGATTTTCGTGGGCCTCGTTCGGGAGGATGCGGCATGAACCTGCACGCCATTCGCGCCATCTATATCTATGAAATGAAGAGGTTTTTCCGCACTATCCTCGAAAGTCTGCTGTCGCCGGTCATTTCGACCACGCTCTATTTCGTGGTCTTTGGCGCGGCCATCGGCGGGCGGATCCAAGAGGTCGAGGGCGTGAGCTATGCCGCCTTCATCGTGCCCGGCCTGATCATGCTAAGCGTGATGACCCAGGCCATTTCCAACGCTTCCTTCGGCATCTATTTCCCGAAATTCATCGGCACGATCTTTGAACTGCTCTCCGCCCCGGTGAATTTCCTCGAGATCGTGCTGGGCTATGTCGGCGCGGCGGCGACCAAGGCATTGATGATCGGCACGGTGATCCTGATCACGGCCAGCCTGTTTGTCGATCTCGATATTCAGCATCCCTGGATCATGGTGCTTTTTCTGGCGATGATCTGCGTCACCTTTGCGCTCTTTGGCTTTATCATCGGCATATGGGCGGAGAATTTCCAGCAGTTGCAGCTTATCCCGCTCCTGGTGATCACCCCGCTCGTGTTCCTCGGGGGGGCCTTCTACTCCATCTCGATGTTGCCGCCCGCATGGCAGATCGTGACGCTGTTCAACCCGGTGGTCTATCTCATCTCCGGGTTCCGTTGGGCCTTCTTTGGGGTGGCGGATGTCGGCATCGGCTACAGCCTGCTCGCGGTGGCCCTGTTCTTTGGCATCTGCCTTGCCGTGGTCGGCCTGATCTTCAAGACCGGATACCGGATCAAATCCTGATGTGCGCGTGATTTTTTTAACGCGAGGGCAGGGGAAATACCGGGCAAGTCCCCTCAGATGCACGGGCCGCCTTGTTTGTAGTGGCCCTGCACTCTACATCGGGCGGCATGAAACATCTGATCCCCTTCCTCAACCGCAGACCCACGGTCGCGGTCATACGCCTTGCGGGCATGATCGGCGCCGGGCCGCGCGCCCCGCTGAGTGACGAGGCCATCGGGCCGGTGATCGACAAGGCGTTTGCGCGCGGCAAGCCTGTGGCGGTGGCGCTGGTGATCAATTCCCCCGGCGGTTCGCCGGTGCAATCCTCGCTCATCGCGGCGCGCATCCGGCGGTTGGCGGAGGAAAAGAAAATCCCGGTTCATGCCTTTGTAGAGGATGTGGCGGCCTCGGGTGGCTACTGGCTGGCGGTTGCGGCGGATGACATCTGGGTCGATGCCTCGTCGGTGCTGGGCTCGATCGGGGTGATCTCGGCGGGCTTTGGCGCGAATGAGTTTCTGACCCGGCAGGGGATTGAACGCCGCATCTACACGGCAGGTAAATCCAAGAGCACGCTGGATCCTTTCCTGCCCGAAAAGCCCGAGGATGTGACCCGGCTCAAGGGCATTCTGGAGGATATTCACGCGGCCTTCATCGACCATGTGAAATCCCGGCGCGGTGCGCGGCTGGGCGACAACCCCGATCTTTTCACCGGCGAATTCTGGCTGGGCGCGCGCAGCGTCGAATTGGGGCTGGCCGATGGCATCGGTCATCTGTTGCCCAAGCTCAAGGAGCTTTATGGCGACAAGGTGCAGCTTGCTCGTTACGGGCGCAAGCGCGGGATTTTCCCGCGCTTTGGCGCGACCATTGCTGAAGATGCGCTGACCGCAGTCGAGGAACGGGCAAGCTTTGCCCGGTTCGGCCTCTGATTTGCTGGTCAAGGTCGTCATATTCTTTCTTCTGGCGATGGGGGTCCTCGCGATGTTCGGACGCCTCCGATTCCCCGGACAAAAACGCCTGAGCGAGGCCAAATGCCGGAAATGCGGGCGCTACCGCATCGGCAAGGGTCCGTGCTCCTGCGAAAAGGACAAGCTGAAATGATGCCATGGCTTTTGTCGGCGCTGGGGCTGGTGATCCTGCTCTTGGCGGGGGACGCCTTGGTCAAGGGCGCGGTGAACCTCAGCCTGCGGATGGGGATTCCGGCGCTGATCGTGAGCCTGACGGTGGTGGCCTTTGGCACCTCGGCCCCGGAACTGCTGATCTCGGTCAATGCGGTGCTGGATGACAAGCCGGGGCTGGCATTGGGCAATGTGGTGGGCTCGAATACCGCCAATATCCTCTTGGTGCTGGGGATACCGGCCATTCTTTCGGTATTGCATACCAGTTCGTGCAGTTGCTCCAAGTCTTACCTCCAGATGCTTGCGGCCTCGGCTTTGTTCATACTGCTGGCCTTTCGCGGCTCCTTCGACTGGATCGCCGGCCTCATCCTGCTCGGGGCGCTGGTACTCATGCTGGCGGATGCCTTTCGCGATACCATGGCGCACCGCCGCGATGCGGCCGTCAGCGCGCTCAGCGAGACAGACGACATCGAAGATGTCGAAGGCGCGGACCCCAATATGCCCTGGTGGCAGATCATCACCTTTCTGGTGCTTGGCCTTGTCGGTCTGCCGCTGGGCGCCGACATCCTCGTGGACAATGCCTCGATCCTCGCGCAGCGCTATGGCGTGAGCGAGGCGGTGATCGGCCTCACGCTGGTGGCGGTCGGCACGTCGCTGCCGGAACTGGCGACTACGGTGATGGCGGCGCTACGCAAACAGGCGGATGTGGCGCTGGGCAATGTCATCGGCTCGAATATGTTCAACCTCTTGGGCATCATCGGTGTGGCGGCGCTGGTGGGTGAAATCCCCGTTGATGCGCAATTTCTCAGTTTCGACTTCTGGGTGATGCTGGGTGCCTCTTTGGTGATAATTCCTTTCGTTTTCTTCAGGCTCGACATCAACCGTTTGTGGGGCATCGCCTTGACCTCGGCTTATGTGGTCTATGTCTCGGTGATATTGATCTGAGGGGAGCGATGGCATGACGCGGGCTTTGGTGACGGGTGCCGGCAAACGGCTGGGCCGGGCTATGGCGCTGGAACTGGCGCGGCAGGGTCACGATGTGGCCGTGCATTACGCCACCTCTCGCGATGCGGCAGAGGCGGTGGTCGAGGAAATCCGGGCGATGGGCCGCAAGGCGGTGACGCTAGAGGCGGACCTCTTGGATGAGGCGCAGGTGGCGCCCTTGGTGGCGCAGGCGGCCGAGGCCTTGGGCGGGCCAATCACTACCCTCGTCAACAATGCCTCCATCTTCGATTACGACAATATCCAGACCGCCACGCGCCGCAGCTGGGATCGCCACATGGAAAGCAACCTGCGCGCGCCCTTCGTGCTGACCCAGCAGCTTGCCGCCCAGGTGCCCGCCCCGACGCAGGATGAAGCGGGCGAGCCGGTGGCGCAGGGGCTGGTGATCAACATGATCGACCAGCGCGTGCACAAGCTGACACCGGAATTCATGACCTACACGATTGCCAAGATGGGCCTATGGGCGCTGACCCGCACCTCGGCGCAGGCGCTGGCCCCACGGGTGCGTGTCAATGCCATCGGTCCGGGGCCGACATTGCAGGGCCATCGCCAAAGCGACAGTCATTTCCAGAGCCAGCGGCGCAACACGATCCTGCATCGCGGTGCCAACCCGAAGGACATAACGGCGGCACTCATCTATTTCCTCCATGCCCCCGGCGTCACTGGCCAATTGCTCTGTGTGGACGGCGGTCAGCACCTCGGTTGGCAGACCCCCGATGTGCTGGGTGTAGAGTAGAAACCGCGCCCGCCGACAAAAGTTTTGCACCGGCGCGGTTTTCGTTACGTAAGCGTTACAAAATCGTTAGTGTTTTCAATATTTTGCTATGCAGTTAATTTTTTAACGAAGAATATCAGGGGGTTGCGAATTTGCCTAAAAATTAGGCAAGTCAACGAAGCCAGCCGAATTCAAGGAAAATTTCCATTTCACGGAAACCTATCCGCAGAGTTATCCACAGAAACCGTGGACAGCTTCCCTCTTGCTCTCTTGCTCGGATCATTGCAGCACTCGGGGGAATCATATCTGAGGACCGATGACCGACAACGCCCCCGAATCCCCGCCCAAACCCGGCCATGAGGTAATCCGAGACTATCTGCGCACGCTCGATGCGTCGCCGGGGGTCTACCGGATGCTCGATGCGCAGGCACGGGTGCTCTACGTGGGCAAGGCGCGCAATCTACGCGCCCGCGTGTCGAACTATGCCCGGCCCACCGGCCATACCGGGCGCATCGCGCGGATGATCTCGGAAACCGCGTCGATGATGTTTCTCACGACCGCAACCGAGACCGAGGCGCTCTTGCTCGAGCAGAACCTCATCAAGCAACTCAAGCCGCGGTACAACGTGCTCTTGCGTGACGACAAGAGCTTTCCCAACATCCTCGTGACCGCGCATGACTTTCCGATGATCAAGAAACATCGCGGCGCCAAGCGTGAAAAGGGGGCTTATTACGGACCCTTCGCCAGTGCCGGTGCTGTCAACCGAACGCTCGCGCAGTTGCAGCGCGTGTTTCAGTTGCGCAATTGCACGGATGCCATGTTCGAGAGCCGCACGCGCCCCTGTCTGCAATTCCAGATCAAACGCTGCACCGCCCCCTGCGTGGGCAAGATCAGCCGCGCCGACTATGCGACGCAGGTCAGCGATGCCGAGCGCTATCTTTCCGGCCGCTCGACCGAGATTCAGGAAAAGCTGGCGGCGCAAATGGCCGAGGCCGCCGAAGCGATGGAATACGAACGCGCCGCAGCCTTGCGCGACCGGATCAAGGCGATGACGCAGGTGCAGACCGCTCAAGGCATCAACCCCCGCACCGTGGACGAGGCCGATGTCATCGCGCTGCATCTCGAACAGGGTCAGGCCTGCGTGCAGGTGTTCTTCATTCGGGGCGGGCAGAACTGGGGCAATCAGGATTTCTATCCCCGCGTCGGGGCCGATGTCGAAGAGGCCGAGGCGCTCGAGGCCTTCATCGGCCAGTTCTACGACAGCAAGGAACCGCCGCGCAGTCTGCTTTTGTCGCATTCGATCGAGAATACCGATCTCATGCAACAGGCGCTCAGCGACAAGCTGGGGCGCAAGGTCACGCTCACCGTGCCCCTGCGCGGCGAAAAGGCGGAACTGATCGACGCCGCGCTGCGCAATGCCCGCGAAAGCCTTGCGCGCAAGATGGCCGAGACCGCCACCACGGGCAAATTGCTGCGCGGTCTGGCCGAGGTCTTCGATCTGCCCGGCCCGCCGCAGCGGATCGAGGTCTACGACAACAGCCATATTCAGGGCACGCACGCCGTGGGCGCGATGATTGTCGCGGGCCCCGAAGGCATGATGAAAAACCATTATCGCAAGTTCAACATCCGGGGCGATGACATCACGCCCGGCGATGATTTCGGCATGATGAAAGAGGTGCTGACCCGCCGTTTCAAACGCCTCTTGAAAGAAGACCCGGATCGCGCACAGGGCCAATGGCCCGACCTTTTGCTGATCGACGGCGGCGCGGGGCAGGTCAGCGCCGTGGCCAGCATCATGCGCGAGATGGGAGTCGAGGATATTCCCATGGTGGGCGTGGCCAAGGGTATCGACCGCGACGCCGGCAAGGAAGAATTCCATCGGGTCGGCAAACGCCCCATGGCGCTGCGGCACAACGATCCGGTGCTCTATTTCATCCAGCGCCTGCGCGACGAGGCGCACCGTTTCGCCATCGGCACACATCGCGCCAAACGCGCCAAGGCGGTGGGGGCCACGCCGCTCGATGAGGTGCCGGGCATCGGGGCCGCCCGCAAACGGGCGCTCTTGGCGCATTTCGGCAGCGCCAAGGCCGTCAGCCGCGCCAATCTTGCCGACCTGCGCGCCGTCGACGGGGTGTCGGACGCGATGGCGCAAAAGCTCTACGATTTCTTCCACGACCGCAGTTGAACGCTGCGCATCAATCAGCTTGACAATGCACGCTCAAAAACTGAACATGAATTCATTTTCATTTTGAGTCGCCATGCCCGATCCCACCGATCACACCAGCTATCCGGTCTTCCTTGCCGCGCAGGTCGAGGGCGAGGCCAAGGGCATCCGCACCGCACAGGCCCTGCGCATCGCCGCCTGTGCCCTGCTCGAACGCGCCGCCCTGTCGGATCTGACCATCTCCGCGATCTGCAAGGAGGCGGGCGTCGCCAATGGCACCTTCTACCTCTACTTCCCCGATCAGGCCCAATTGCTCGACGATCTCTTGCAGGGCTTCGCCGCCTTTCTCCAGGCGGGGATGATCCGCGCCAGCCAGACCAGCGCCGAGCGCGGCATGCGCCCCGCGACCGAGGCCTACGCCCGCCTGTTCGAGGCCAATCGCGGGCTGATGAAGTGCCTTATCCACCATCTCGATGCCTTTCCCGCGGCGCGCGCGGCCTTTCACCGGCTCAATCGCGAATGGATCGACACCGTCGTTGCCGCCACCCGCCGCAGGCTGGCGCGCGCGGGGCGCGATACCCTCAGCGATGCCGAACTCACCCGCCGCGCCTATGCGCTGGGCGGCATGACGGATCAGTATTTTTCCAGCCTTTATCTCTCGAACGAGCCGGGGCTGGTCGATGTCTCCACCGATCGCGCGGCGGTGATTGCCACGCTCACAACCATCTGGGAACGAGGATTGCAGCCATGAGCCTGCTCGACCAAGCCGAATTTGCCAGCCCTGAACGCCTGCGCGCCCATCAAGCGGCGGCCTGGGCGGTGCAGAGCGCCTATGTCGCGGCACAGTCAGAGTTTTATCGCGATCTCTGGCAGGGGCGCACACCGCCCGCCGATCTGCGCGACCTGCCTGATCTGCCCCTGTCGGACAAGGCGCAGCTGCGCCTCGCGCAGGCCGCACATCCCCCGTTCGGCAATTACATGGCCGCAGAGCGCCGCGCCGCCGTGCGCCTGCACCGTACCTCCGGCACCACCGGGCAGGCGATGAACCTCGCGCTCTCCGCGCGCGACTGCGCGGTGACAGAGGCCGTGGGCGGGCGCTGTCAATCCGCCTCTGGCCTCACCCCCGAAGATACCGTGGTGCATTGCCTGAACTATCAGATGTGGATGGGCGGATTGACCGACCACATGACCTTGCAGGCCACCGGCGCGATGGTGGTGCCCTTCGGCGTGGGCTCGACCGAGCTTTTGGTGCGCACCATTCAAGAGGTGGGGATCACCGCCATTTCCTGCACCCCCTCATATCCGGCGGTTCTGGAGCGGGTGATCGCCGAGAAATTCCCGGGGCTGACCCCGCGCGATCTGGGCCTGCGCCTCGGGCTCTTTGGCGGCGAGGCGGGGCTCGATGATCCCGCCTATCGCGCGCGCCTGCGCGAGGTCTGGGGAATGGAGCCGCGCAATGCCAATTACGGCGTGTCCGACGTGTTCTGCAATTTCGCGGCGCAATGTGAGCACGACACGCGCCTGCATTACATGGCCGCCGATGTGCTCTGGCCCGAACTCATCGACCCCGACACCGGCGCGCCCCTGCCGCTTGTTGTGGGGCAGACGGGCGAGTTGGTCCTGACCCATCTGGCGCGCGACTGCCAGCCGCTCGTGCGCTTTCGCAGCGGCGACATCATCACCGTGGATGAAACCGCCCCCTGCACCTGCGGGCGCAGCGGCTTTCGCTTTCGCGTGGTGGGGCGTTCGGATGACATGGTTGTCGTGCGCGGCCTCAATCTCTTTCCAACGATGGTTGCGGCGGTGATCAACGAATTCGCAGCCCTCTCGGGCGATTACCGGATCACCCTCGACAGCCCGCCGCCCTATGATGCGCTGCCGGTCTCGGTGGAGCTGGCCAAGGGGCGGCCCGCCCCCGACGGATTGGCAGAGGAGGTGGCCACCGCGATCAAGACCAAGCTGGGCGCCACCGCACGGGTCACTTTGGTGCCGCATGGCACCTTCCCACTGACCGAGGGCAAGACGAAACGCGTGCTGAGGACCTATCCATGACCGATTTCACCTATGACACCGTCCTGAGCGCCATGATGGCCGAGGGCGTGCGCTGCATCACCCTCAATCGCCCCCATAGCCTCAACGCCATGAACCGCGCCTTGATCGACGATGTCGCGCGTGCCTTCGAGGATGCCAATGCCGATCCCGCCACTCGCGCGATTATCCTGACAGGCGCGGGCAAGGCATTTTGTGCGGGCGATGACCGGCGCGAACACGTCCACCCCACCTGCGAAGAAGAGGCGCGCGATCTGGTGCGCGCGATCCAGCGCGCGACCGATGCCATCGTCCTGAACCACAAGCCCGTGGTGGGCGCGATCAACGGCTGGGCGGTGGGCGGCGGCTTTGAATGGGCGATCAACTGCGATTTCCCGATCTGGGCCGCCTCGGCGCGCGGTTTCTTCCCCGAAGTCTCGCTCAACCTTTTCGTCACCGGCGGCGTGAGCAGCCTGCTGCCCGCCCTTGTCGGCCTCAACAAGGCCCGCGAAATGCTCTTTTTCGGCGACCGCTACGCCGCGCCCGATCTGCTGGCGATGGGGCTGGCGTGGAAATGCGTGCCCGACGCCGATCTGATGCCCGAGTCCCTGTCGACCGCCCGCCGTCTGGCCGATCTGCCTCCCTTGGCCGTGCGCGCGATGAAGCGGGTTTTGAACGCTACCGCGATGACCGATCCGCGCCGCGCCATGGACCTTGAAACCGAGGCGACGATTGCCGGGTTCATGGACCCGGAAACCACGCGGCGCCTACGTGATTTCTAGCGATCAAGGGCGCTTTCCCTCGTGCCTGTGACAGGATAGAACAGAGGCCATGACGTGGACCTTGCCCAATATCCTGACCACGCTCCGCCTGCTCGCCGCCCCGGCAGTTGCGGTTATGTTCCTCTATTTCACAAGACCTTATGCCGATTGGTTCGCCCTGATCCTGTTTGTCAGTGCCGCAATCACCGATTGGTTCGACGGCTATCTGGCGCGCAGCTGGAAGCAAGTGACCAAGCTCGGCACCATGCTGGACCCGATTGCCGACAAGGCGATGGTGGTCATCGCCCTGATGGTGATCGTCGGCTATTCCAGCATGTCGCCCTGGCTGGTGCTGCCCGCCACGGTCATTCTCTTCCGCGAAGTCTTTGTCTCGGGCCTGCGCGAATTTCTCGGTGACACCGCTGGCACCCTCAAGGTCACGCAGTTGGCCAAGTGGAAAACCACCGCGCAGATGATCGCGATTGCCGTGCTGTTTGCCCAGGGCGTGTTCGAGCACTATTTCGGTATGTCGGTGTTCGGCATGGATGACCACCTGGTATTGTCCATCCTTGAGGGGCGAGAGGATGATGTGCACGGGTTGACGTGGAAATATGCCGGCATGGTCTGGGCCGGGCATGTGGGGATCTGGCTCTTGTGGTTGGCGGCGGCCCTGACCCTGCTGACCGGGTTCGACTATCTCGCCAAGTCGATCCCCTATCTGAAGGATGAGAGATGATGGATGTGCTATATTTCGCTTGGGTGCGGGAACGGATCGGCGTTCCGAAAGAGCGGATCGAAACCGCGCCCGCCACGGTCATGGACCTCGTGAACACCCTGCGCGCGCGGGAAGAACGCTATGAAGCAGCCTTTTCCGATCTGAGCGCCCTGCGCGTGGCCGTGGATCAGGAGCTGAGCGATTTTGACGCCTCTCTCGCGGGCGCGCGCGAGGTGGCCTTCTTTCCGCCGATGACCGGGGGCTGAGCCATGGACATCCGCGTGCAAGAGGCCGCCTTCGACCTTGGCACCGAGGCCAATGGCTTTGTCGCACGACAATCCCGCATGGGCGCGGTCGTCACCTTCACCGGCATCGTGCGCGATCTCGACGACACTGACCTGCACGCCATGCAGATCGAGCATTATCCCGGCATGACGCAAAAGGCGCTGGAAAAGATTGCGCAAGAGGCACGGGACCGCTGGACCCTTGGCGATGTGCTCATCATCCACCGCTACGGCACGCTGCATCCCGACGAGGTGATCATGATGGTAGCCACCGCCGCCCGCCACCGCGCCGATGCCTTCCAAGCGGCGGAATTCCTGATGGACTTCCTGAAATCGCGCGCGCCTTTCTGGAAAAAGGAAGTGACCGAGACGGGCGCGGATTGGGTTGCTGCCCGCGACGCGGATGAGGATGCGCTGACCCGCTGGTAGGCGATGCGACGCGCGGTCCCGCTTGCGCCGGGCCGGGTTTCAGGGTGATCTGCCTCCAGACCGTTTTCTTGAGAGACCTCCCATGACCGCCATCATCGAAGACTATATCACCACGCTCACACCTCGCGCCAAGGGCCGGATCAGGGGCCTTGCCAAGCTTGTGATCACGGGCCACGGCAGCGTCATGCTCAGCGAAGACGGGGCCATCGCCGGGGATGCGGCGGCGGATGTCGTGCTCAGCGCCAGCGACGAGGTGTTTCGCAACATCCTGTCGGGGGCGCAAAACCCGATCATGGCCTATATGTCAGGCAAGCTGAAGGTCGAGGGCAATGTGCAACGCGCGCTCAAGGTCAGTGCGATCCTGACGGGCGAGGGTTAACGCGCCCACGCTCAAGGAAAAGCGGCGGTGCCATGGGGACCGCCGCTCTGATCTGTATTCTGAATTCCTGGATCGCTTACTTGCAGCGTTTTTCGGCCTCTTCCACCGCAGCCGTATACCCCAGAAGCGAGAACGTATCCTTGGTCACGGTGCCCCGTGCCGAGCGTGCGGTCAGCACGGCATCCGCGCCGCGCTTCATCGCCGCGAGAACCTGCGCGTCATCGGCGGCGCTTGCGGGCCAGGCCCACTCGCCCTCGGTGAAGAGTTCAAACTGCGTACCGCCGATATTGAGGTTCACGGTTGATCCCCCGGCAAACGGATAGCCGCCGGTAAAGGTGATCTGCCCCTGCACCCCGGCACCCGGGCGGAAGAATGTCATCAGCAGAATATCACCGCGCCGCACCGCAACCACGCGCCCATCCTTGGTGTTGACCGTTTCGGTCGGGGCCGACACCGCCCAGCATTCCCGAGGATCGCTATCCTCGAATACGCTCCATGCGGTGCTGGTTGCGACCTGATTGGTGCTTGTGCTTTGCGCCTGTGCGGCGGGCGTGATCAGCATTGCCACCGCAATGGCCATGCCGCCTGCAAATCGTGATATCATATGTCCAGCCTCCAAGCTGTCCTGAGCCTCAAATCCTTCGGTCGCCAGCTACCCTTTACGGGAATATTTTTATATGCGACCAGTTCTGTCTCGACATTGCAATATTAGCCTGAAACACGCGAGAAGTGAAAGACGCAATTGGCGGATTTCCGCATATCCCGCCTGTGCCCCGATCTGCCGGAGTAAACCGATGACCCAAGCTGTCCCCTTTACCGAAATCTGGCGCGGCCCTCGGGCCGAGAGCGTTCATTTGGGTCATGCCGTGATTTGTGACGCAGGCGGCGCGATTGTCGAGGCTTGGGGCAACCCGTCCGAAACGATCCTGCCGCGCTCGTCCTGCAAGATGCTGCAGGCGCTGCCGCTTCTCACCAGTGGCGCTGCGGATGCGCATGGGCTGACGTCCGAGCACCTCGCCCTCTCTTGCGCCTCGCACAACGGCGCGGCGATCCATACCGAGCGCGTCAATCGCTGGCTTTCCGATCTGGGCCTGACGGACGACGATCTGCGCTGCGGCGCGCATGACCCGCAGGACAAGGAGGCGCACAAGGCGCTCTTGTGCTCCGGCACCGCGCCCTGTCAGGTGCATAACAATTGCTCGGGCAAGCATGCCGGGTTTCTCACGCTCAACCGGCATCTGGGCGGGTCTGCCGAATATGTCGAGCCCGGCCATGTGGTGCAAAAGGCCGTGCTTGAGGCGTTCGAGGAAGCCACTGGCGAAACCTCACCCTATTACGGCATTGATGGCTGTTCCGCCCCCAATCACGCCAGCTCCCTGCACGGCATGGCCCGCGCGATGGCGCGGTTCGCGGGCGCATCCGAGACTGGCGACGCGTTCGACCGCGCCGCCGTGCGTCTTTGGCAGGCCATGGTCGCCCATCCCGAACTGGTGGCGGGCGAGGGGCGCGCCTGCACCGAACTCATGCGCGCCTGTTCCGAGCCTGTGGCGCTCAAGACCGGGGCCGAGGCGTTCTTCATCGCGATCCTGCCCCGTCGCAAGCTGGGCGTGGCGCTCAAGATTGCCGATGGCGGCACGCGCGGGGCGGAATGTGCGATTGCCTCGATCCTCGTGCGTCTGGGCGTGCTCGACCCCGAGCATCCGGCGGCGCACAAATACCGCAACGCGCCCATCGTCAACTGGCGTGGCATCGAAACCGGCATGATCCGCCCCGCCGCCACCCTCGCCTGACCCGACTCGGGGCGCGGGCATCGGCGGGGGTCCACCGATGCGCGTGCCGGGGCTTTTTCGGCGCTGGCCTGCTCAATCCGCCCTTTGCCATGCGCGGCCTCTCGCCCGGTCCCTCGGACCGGCGTAGGTCCGCGTATCGGACCCCTCTGATCTGGCCGCTTTCCGCGCCTTTTCGCGTGAAATCGGCACCGCCCGCGACAACCCGGTCAACTCTGCTCATCTTCTGGCCTTGGGGGCGCAACCGCGCCCTCGCAACCAGAGAAAGGATGATCCAGATGACCAAGGATTTCGTTGCCGCCACCTTCGCCCTCGCCCTCGCCCTCGGCCTGCCGGCCGTGGCCCTCGCGGGCGAGTTTTCGACGATGGACGCGGATGGCGACGGCTATGTCACCATGTCCGAGTTTCAGCAGGCCATGCCCGAGGCCACATCCGAGACCTTTACCACGGTGGATGCCAATGCCGATGGCGCGCTGAGCCAGGACGAGGTGGCCGCCGCGGTCGATGCGGGCGTGCTCCCCGCAGCGGATGGCTGATCCCCGGCCAGACCCATGACAAACGCCGGGGCGGGGGTACCCCCCCCCGCCCCAAGACCTCGCCCACTTGAACGCGCGAACTGCGGTCCCATATCGTCCGAAACGACCATTTTCCGCCGCAGACTTGGGGGCCGCGACGTGACGGATCGGACCAGAGAATCAGACCCGACCGGGCCGCGGCCCGCATTCTCCGCATCGAACCGTTGGGACGGTGTGCTCACACCAGAACAAAAGACATGGTGCGAGGCGCGGGGCATCACGCTTGCCTATGATCCCCTGCAGATCGGCTGGGTCATCGCCGAAGAAAACGCCCCCTGCCCACGCTCCACCCCCGTCGCCCCCCTCTCGTGGAAGATCAAGACACCGGGCACCCTGGGTTTTCGCCGCTGGCAACCCCAAGACGTGCCGGCCTACAAGCGGCTCCTGTCCGACCCCGAGGTCTGGCAGCATATGCACGAGGATTGGCCCGGCCCGCTGACCGACGCGCTCGCTCGCGACCTGATCGACATCTCCGGACTCAGCGATCACCACGACGTTCTGGCTGCAACCCTCGATGGCCAACCCATCGGGCAGATGCGCCTGGCCTTCGGCATAGATGCCAGCAGCCGCGACACCGCCGAACTCAGCTACTGGTTGGGGCGCGATCATTGGGGCAGGGGCCATGGGCGCCGCCTCGTCCACCGCGCCACGAGGCGCGCCTTCGCGGATCACACAGGGCTCTATCGTCTGGTGGCCTTCGTCCATCCGGACAATACGGCCTCGGCCCGCTGCCTGCGTGCGGCGGGCTATCATGACCGCGGCCACCGCGACGACGGCTGGTCTTGTTTCGTGATCTACCGCGACGGCTGAGACCTAGACAGGCGGTCCGGTGCGCGGTTGCGGCCGGTTGCGCAAGCGCCGGTTATGCCGCAGCGCCCAGAGGTTCGACGCAAACAGCGCGCCGATCACCACCACACCTCCGACAATGGCCCAGGGGCCGGGGTCCTCGCCCACCACGGCCCAGACCAGCAGGGGGGCCAGCACGGATTCGAGCAGGATCAACAGCGCCACCTCCGCCGAGGCCAGATAGCGCGGGCCAAGCGTAAGCAGACAGGTCGAGACGCTGATAAAGGCCCCATGCGCCAGAATGAGCGGCCAGTTCGCCTGCCAGACCGCCATCGGCTGTGCCACCGGCCAGATGGCCAGCGAGGCCCCCAGAAAGGCCAGCGGAATGGCCGGGATCATCGAAACGGCGCGCAACTGCCGCGCCGTGGTCATTGCGCCTGCAAAGCTGGCCGAAACCCCGAGCGCGATCAAATCCCCATGCCAATGCGCGCCATGCGTCTCGCCCGATCCCCAGGCGATCACACCCAGCCCCGCAAAAACCCCCGCCATGGTCAGGACCATGCGTTTGCTGATCGCCTCGCCCAGAAAAATCCGGCTGAAAATCGCGGCAAAGACCGGCATCGAGGCGAGGATAAAGACCACATTGGCCACGCTGGTCAGGCTGACCGCAAAGACGAAACCGGGCGCGGTGATGGCAATCAGAAAGGCATAGAGCAGACCATGCTTGCCGGTTTTCACCACCTCCCGGATGCCGCGCTGGCCCTGAAACAACAGCACCCCCGTCAGGATGACAGACCCCGCCGTGATCCCGCGCCAAAACGCGATGCTGGCCGCGTCCCCGTCGATCAACCGCACGAAAAGCGAATCCGGCACGACGAACAGAACGCCGAGCGCGGTGATGATCAGACCTTTGAGATGCGTATTCATTGGGCAATCTCTGGGGGCAATACCGGGCAAAGTAAACCCCGTCTTGCCTCTCGCCAAAGCGCGCGGGCGCGGTCTATCCTGTGCCGGACAATCACAGGAGAGCCGCCATGCCCGCCCCCGAAAACCGTTTCAAATCTGCCCTGATGCGGGGCGAGCGCCTGATTGGGTGCTGGGCCGGGTTCGCCGATCCTTATGCGACCGAGGTTCTGGCCAGCGCGGGTTTCGACTGGCTCGTGATCGACGGCGAACACGCGCCCAACGATCTGCGCTCGATTTCGGCGCAACTGGCCATGCTGGCGGGGCGGCACAGCCTGCCGGTGGTGCGCCTGCCGATGGGCGAGGCCTGGGCGATCAAGCAGGTGCTCGACGCAGGGGCCCAGAGCCTCATCATTCCCATGGTCGAGAGCGCGGATCAGGCCCGCGCCCTCGTGCGCGCCACCCGCTATCCGCCTGAGGGGATTCGCGGATCGGGCGCTGCTCTGGCGCGGGCGTCGGATTTCTCTCGGATCAAGGACTACATCCCCACCGCCAACGCCCAAAATTGCCTGATCGTGCAGGTCGAGAGTATGGCAGGGATTGAGGCGCTCGAGGATATTCTTGCGGTCGAGGGCGTGGACGGTGTCTTTATCGGCCCCTCCGATCTGGCTGTCGATATGGGATATGTCGGCGACAGCCATGCGCCAGAGGTGCAAGAGGTCATCCGCTCGGCGCTCAGCCGGATTGCCGCCTCGCCCAAGGCGGCGGGCATCCTCGCGCTCGATCACGACACGGCACAGCACTATGCCGATTGGGGCGCACAGTTTCTGGCGGTGGGCATTGACGTGGTGATGCTGGCACAGGCGGCGCGCGCAACCGTGGCCCGTTGGCGCGATGGCTGAGGGGCTCGTCGCCGATATCGGTGCCAGCCATACGCGCCTCGCGCTGATTTCGGAAGGGGCGTTGAAGCCGGGCAGCGCGCGGCGCTTTCTCAACGCCGATTTTCCCGGCGTCCTCCCGATGATTGCGTCCTATCTCCACGAACAGGGCGCACAGCCAAAGGCAATCTGCGCCGGGGTGGCGGGGCCGGTGCGGGCGGGCAGGGCGCAATTGACCAATCTCGATTGGGTCATCGACGGGGCCGAGATTGCCCGCGCCACCGGGGCCGCCGAGGTGCATCTGATCAACGACCTTCAGGCGCAGGGCTATGCGCTCGACGATCTCGATCCGCAGAGCATCACACCGATCTTTTCGGGGCAACCCGATCCCGACGGCCCACGCATGGTGCTGGGGCTGGGGACGGGCAGCAATATCGCGGTGGTGCATCGGGTTGGCGCTGATCTCTTGGTGCCGCCTGCCGAGGCCGGTCATTCCGGCCTGCCGCATCTGGGCGATGCGGCCAATGCGGTGATTGCGGCCTTGGGCGCAGAGGTGCCGCACAAACCCTACGAGGCGCTCTTGTCCGGCTCGGGGCTCATGCGCCTGCACCGTCTGCGCTGCGGTGCGAGCCTCACCGCGCCGGAAATCCTCGGGCAGGCAGAGCAAGCGGGGGGCGACTGCGCCGAAACCCTCACCCTCTTTCTGGAAATTCTGGGCGCTGTCATGGGCAATCTTGCCCTGACCCATATGGCAACAGGGGGCGTGTTCCTGATCGGTGGGCTGGCCCGCGCCATGGCGCCGATGCTCAACGCGCCAGAGTTTCGCGGGACCTTTACCGCCAAAGGCCCCTACCGCCCCATCATGGAGGCCATGCCGCTCTATCTCATAACCGACGATACCGCCGCCCTCATCGGCTGCGCGCGCTACCTGCGGCAGCGGTTGAAATAATATACATTACAGTGTATATTTCACTGCACACTCCAGGGAGGGCTCCATGAAACGCCTCTTGACCAACCAGATCTGCACCATGACCGAACTGCGCGAACCGCAAAAGGTGCTCGACGCGGCAGGCGGCAAGCCGGTGGCGATCATGAAGAACTCCAAATGTATCGGCTATCTCGTGCCCGAAGAAGCCACGCTGCAACACGAGCCGCGTTATGCGACGATGGACGAGGTGATGGCCTCCCTGCGCAAGCGGAGAGCCGAGAACCAGCCAGTGCTTGAGTATCTCAAGGACAAATGAGCTTTCTGCTTCTCTCGGTCGAGCTTGTCGAGGTCATTCACGATGCGGTTCTCAACCCCGGTGAGCTGCCGGGACGTGCGCGCGACAAATCGCTCGAAGGCGCCTTGGCGCGCGTCGACAATCGTATTCTTTACGGGATGATCGAAGACGTCTTTGATCTTGCGGCCAGCTATGCCGAGGCGATCTCGCAGGGGCACTGCTTCAACGATGGCAACAAGCGCACAGCGCATCAGGCGATGGACGTCTGCCTTGATCTGAACGGGATCGAGATTGCGTGGCAGCCCGAAGACGTCGGCCAACGGATCATCCGCCTTGCGCAACGCCTCGATGATGCGGGCGACATGGCCGATTGGTTGCGCACGCAGGCAGGCTGCTAGGCCGCACCCACTTTCCCCTCCGCCTCCGCTCTGCCATAATGCCCCCCAACCAACAAAAAAGAGCAGCGGCATGAACGATCTTCTCTCGCCCACCCCGAAATCCGATTACGATGCCTCCTCCATTCAGGTGCTCGAGGATATGGAGCATGTCCGCCTGCGCCCCGGCATGTATATCGGCGGCAAGGACGATCGCGCCCTGCATCACATGGTGGCCGAGATCATCGACAACTCGATGGACGAGGCGGTCGCAGGCCATGCCACCTGGATCGAGGTGGAGCTGCACGCCAACGGTCATGTCAGCGTGCGCGACAACGGGCGTGGCATCCCGGTCGATCCCCACCCCAAGGACCCCAGGAAATCCGCGCTCG
This sequence comes from uncultured Roseovarius sp., assembly GCF_963972555.1. Classification (NCBI taxonomy): domain Bacteria; kingdom Pseudomonadati; phylum Pseudomonadota; class Alphaproteobacteria; order Rhodobacterales; family Roseobacteraceae; genus Roseovarius; species uncultured Roseovarius sp. Next base: position 45,879 of record NZ_CAXAUM010000012.1, on the reverse strand, counting down.
AAATCATCTTCTGCATGCTCAACGCCGGCGGCAAATTCTCGGGCGACAGCTATCAGACCTCGGGCGGCCTGCACGGCGTCGGCTCCTCGGTGGTCAACGCGCTCTCGGATCATCTCCGGGTCGAGGTGGCGCGCAACCGCGAACTTTACATGATGGAATTTTCGCGCGGCATCCCGCAGGCCCCCTTGGCCAAGATCGGCGCCGCCCCCAACCGGCGCGGCACCTCCGTCACCTTCCATCCCGACCCCGAGATCTTTGGCTCTCTCACGCTCAAACCGGCCCGGCTCTTCAAGATGGCCCGCTCCAAGGCCTATCTCTTCTCCGGCGTCGAAATCCGCTGGAAAACCGAGATCAGCGATGGCGACACCCCCGCCGAGGCCACGTTCAAATTCCCCGGCGGGCTTGCCGATTACCTGGGCGAGGCGCTGGGCGGGGCGACCACCTATGCCGAGCGTCCCTTTGCCGGCAGCGTCGATTTCCGCGACAAGTACAACGTGCCGGGCAAGGTGGAATGGGCGATCAACTGGACACCCGCCCGTGACGGCTTCATCCAGTCCTATTGCAACACCGTGCCCACGCCCGAGGGTGGCACCCACGAAGCCGGGTTCTGGGCCGCGATCCTCAAGGGGATCAAGGCCTACGGCGATCTCGCCAATAACCGTAAGGCCACGCAGATCACCCGCGAAGACCTGCTCGCGGGCGGCTGCGCCCTCGTGTCCTGCTTCATCCGAGAGCCGGAATTCGTGGGCCAGACCAAGGACCGGCTGGCCACCACCGATGCCGCCCGCATGGTCGAGGGGGCGGTGCGCGACCATTTCGACAACTGGCTGGCGGCGGATACAAAATCCGCGGGCGCCATCCTCGATTTCCTCGTTCTGCGCGCCGAGGAACGCCTGCGCCGCCGTCAGGAAAAGGAAACCCAACGCAAGACCGCGACCAAGAAACTGCGCCTGCCCGGCAAGCTGGTGGATTGCGCGTCAAACACCCGCGACGGCACAGAGCTGTTCATCGTCGAGGGCGACTCTGCGGGCGGCTCTGCCAAGATGGCGCGCGACCGCAAGACCCAGGCGCTCTTGCCGCTCAGAGGCAAGATTCTCAACGTGCTGGGCGCGGCCTCGTCCAAGCTGGGCAGCAATCAGGAGATCAACGATCTGACTCAGGCCTTGGGCGTGAGCCTTGGCAGCAAGTTCAACCTCGACGATCTGCGCTATGACAAGATCATCATCATGACCGACGCCGATGTCGACGGCGCGCATATCGCGGCGCTGCTGATGACCTTCTTCTTCACCCAGATGCGGCCGATGATCGACGCAGGGCATTTGTATCTGGCCTGCCCGCCGCTCTACCGCCTGACCCAAGGGTCAAAACGGGTCTATTGCCTCGATGAGGCCGAGCGTGATCTATGGCTGGAAAAGGGGCTGGGGGGCAAGGGCAAGATCGACGTCAGCCGCTTCAAGGGTCTGGGCGAGATGGACGCCAAGGATTTGAAAGAAACGACGATGGACCCCAACTCGCGCAAACTCATCCGCGTGACCATTGACGAGGATGAACCGGGCGAAACCGGCGACCTCGTGGAACGCCTGATGGGCAAGAAGCCGGAACTGCGGTTCCAGTATATCTCCGAAAATGCGCGGTTCGTGGAGGAGTTGGATGTTTGAGCGCACCTAAACGGCATCATTATGTTCCAAGAGTTTATTTAGAAGAGTTCACCTCCGACGATGGTAAGCTGCTCGTGATTGAAAAACCTTCGGGAAAATGCTTCCCGTCAGTTCCTTCGAACGCAGCAGTCATTGCGCATCAAAACACAGTTTACTTCGACGATGGTACTAAGGACCAAGAAACAGTCGAAAGCTTCTTTGGTAATATTGAGCAAGATTATCCTCGCTATCTCCAACAAGTTCGTGACGGTTACATAGATGGTGACACGATCGATTTTTTTGTGACACTTTCAATTCACCAAAGAATGAGGACGCCACGAGTACGGAAACAGCTTGCTGATTTGGTCGTTCAGTTTGATGAAAAAGGTGCCTTGGATCATTTAAAGCATACGTTCTCTGCTCACGAACTCTCGCTTTTAAACAAAGCAAAAGGTCGCGACAAAAAGGCGTTGAATCAATTAGGTCTTTCGTTGTCAGGACACTATGCTATCTCCACAGGTTTGATCTTAGAGGGAATGCGTTTCGCGTTTCTTCGAAACGAAACGGATTTGAATTTAGTCTCATGTGACAACCCCGCGACCGTGTCAGGAGTTTCTATTGATAGACGTCAAACTACCGGCTTATTGCCTCTTCCAAGCAATCGTCGCGTCCTAATCTTTCCAATTTCGAGAGACTTTTTGCTTTACGGCGATACAACTTTGAAGTCGGAGCTAGGCTTTATCGTGTTTCGCGATAAACCGACACTTCGCCGCGCAACGGTAACTCGTGTGAACAATCTGACGGCGCTGTCAGCTGATCGCTACGTGTTTCAGTCAGAGGACCAAGCTAGGCCACAAACAAGCTGCATTCGCAACCGATTGGACGACGAAAAACAAGCACTTCGAGTATTCAGAGGTCCATTTTCAAAATGCTTATCCGAAGCAGTGCGGGATCTTCGAAGTCTGGCGTTATGAAGTTTGCTGGGAAGAAGACATTGGTTGAATGTCTTTGACCATAACGCGCGGAATCAAGGCGCGCAGCGCCGCCGCGCGATCGCCGGGCCGCCCCCCGGCCTGGCGATTTTGAGGTGTTGCGCGCCGTCTTGGGGTCACACTTATTTGGCAGGGATAAAGTGGCAGCCACAACCGTTGCCTCGCCAGACCGCGGCCCGTCGACCGCACGGCGGCCTCTCCCGAGGACAACGCGCGACAGGCCGCATGAGATCCCCGCTTTCGCAAGGATGACAGGGGAAGGGGGATGGCCCCCATCACGCCCCTTGTCGCCGCCCCTCGGCCCGCTTATCTTCCATGATGCAGCACCGGCCCCGCGCCGTGCCTGCTGCGCCCGAGGGCTCATCGCCCTGACCCTGTCAGGCCCCCTGATCCCCTGAGCACGACCCGGCCTGGCACCCTGCCTGACCGGGATCATTCAGGAGACACTCCCATGTCCAAAGGAAAAAGCCAGAGCAACCGCGAGGCCAAGAAGCCCAAGAAGGAAAAGCCCAAGGTTCTCGCCACCGCGAATTCCAACAGTGGCAAGAACGCCACCGTGATCGCGGGCAAAGCGGTCAAGTAAACGCTGGGTCGGCATTCGCGCAATCGGCGCGGATGTGGCCTGCCCCTCAGGCCGAGCGCAGGCCGGTTTCCACCAGAAGCCCCTTGCGCTTGGCCTCGTAATAATACCCCCGCGCATACCACATGATCGCGGCATCAGGATTGCCATCTGCCACGATATAGGCCCCGCGCAGGTATTTGACCCCGTATTTCAGGTTGGTCTCGGCATCCAGCAACTCGGACGCAGGCCCCCGGTGACCCATGCCGCGCGCGGTCTGAGGCAAGATTTGCAGCAGGCCATAATACGGCCCGTTGCGCGCACCGGGGCGATGCGTGCTCTCTCGGATCGCCAGACGATGCACGAGGCTGCGCGGCACCTGATAATGATCGGCATATTTGTTGATCAGGTGGCGCAACTCTGGCGTTTCATTCGGATAGAGCGGCGGATCAAAAGGCGCGTTGCGGCTGGACACCTCGGGTTCGGGTTGCGCACAGGCAGCGAGCGGAGCAACCGCGATGAGACCCAGAACAAGACGACGACTGATCAAAGACATGGCGGCTCCTGAAAAACGCTGCGCGCAAGATGCCCGGATCGTGCAAGTCGCGCCAGAGGGCTTGTATGGGGCAGGCGGAACCCCGCCACCTTGCCAATCCTTGCCACCCGCGCCATGTAAGGGGCATGACACAAACGCTTCTTTCCTTTGGCCACGGTTTTTCCGCCCGCGCCCTTGCCGCCCGTCTCTTGCCGCAGGGCTGGCAGATCATCGGCACCACCCGCAGCGCTGACAAAGCCAATGTTTTGCGCCGCGAGGGGGTGACACCCGTGCTCTGGCCTGACGAGGATTTGACATCCGCTCTGGCCTCAGCCACGCATCTGTTGATTTCTGCCGCGCCCGACGCGGCGGGTGATCCGGTGCTGGCGCGCTATCGCGATGCGATTGCCGAGGCCGCGCCCCGGTTGGCGTGGGTTGGCTATCTGTCGACAACCGGAGTTTACGGCGATCATGCGGGCGGTTGGGTGGATGAGGCAACGCCGCTCACCCCGTCCACCAAGCGCGGCCAGATGCGGGTCGAGGCCGAGGCCGCGTGGCAGGCGATCCCCGGTCTGCCGCTGCACATCTTTCGCCTTGCGGGCATCTATGGCCCCGGACGCGGCCCGTTCGAAAAGGTGCGCCAAGGCACGGCCCGGCGGATTGTAAAGCCGGGTCAAGTATTTAGCCGTATCCATGTCGAGGATATCGCGCAGGTGCTGGAGGCATCAATCGCCCGTCCCAATCCGGGTGCGATCTATAACCTCTGCGACGATGATCCCGCCCCGCCGCAGGATGTGATCGGCCATGCCGCTGAATTGCTGGGCCTGCCGCTGCCCGAAGAGGTGGCCTTCGACGACGCCGAGATGACGCCGATGGCGCGATCGTTCTATGCGGAATCAAAACGCGTCTCGAACCGCCGGATCAAGGAAGAGTTGGGGATTGACCTCCTCTATCCTGATTACCGATCCGGGCTGCGCGCGCTTTTGGCGTCGGGGGATTAAGAGGGGGCGCTGCCCCCGTCCCGGACGGTGTCCGGGACTCCCCCGAGGTATTTTCGGCCAGATGAAGCGGAGATCAGGATTTCGTCACGATCCGGTTGATATGACCCATCTTGCGGCCCGGCTTGACCTCTGCCTTACCATAAAGGTGCAGCGAGACACCGGGCGCGCGCGCCAAGTCGGCCACGCGGTCCATATCCGCGCCAATGAGGTTTTCCATCACCACATCGGCATAGCGCGTGCCATCGCCCAAGGGCCAGCCCGCCACCGCGCGAATATGCTGCTCGAACTGGTCGATGGCGCAGCCTGCCTGCGTCCAGTGGCCCGAATTATGGACACGCGGCGCGAATTCGTTGACGATGAGCCCCTTGGGCGTCACAAAGAGCTCGACCCCCATGACTCCGATATATTTCAGACTATTCAATATCTTGGCCGCCAAGAGTACGGCATCGGTGCGCTGCGCTGATGTCAGGCGCGCCGGCACGGTGGTGGTACGCAGTATCCCGCCCTCATGCACATTCTCTCCGGGATCATAGCAGGCCACATCCCCAGTCTGATTACGTGCGGCGATGACCGAGACTTCGTGGGAGAACTCGACAAAGCCTTCGTAGATTGCGGGTTGCCCGGCCATGTCGGCGAGCGCCTGTTCGGCATCGGCAGGGGACATGATCCGCGCCTGCCCCTTGCCATCATAGCCAAAGCGCCGGGTCTTGAGAATGGCGGGCGTCCCGATTTCGTCCATCGCCTCGGCCAGATCCACGGCATCGTCAACGGCAGCAAAGGGGGCGGTCATCAGCCCCAGATCACTGAGGAATGCCTTTTCCAACAGTCGGTCCTGACTGACCCTCAGCGCACGGCGGTCGGGACGCACGGGGCGCAGTTTCTCAAGCAGATCGAGGGCTGCGGTGGGGATATTTTCGAACTCATAGGTGATGACATCGACCGCCTCGGCAAAGCGGCGCAGCGCGTCCTCGTCCGTGTAGTCGGCCTGAATATGGCGCTGTGCCACATGGCTTGCGGGGCAATCGCTCGCGGGTTCGAAGATCACGGTCTTGAACCCCAGCCGTGCGGCGGCAACAGAGAGCATGCGGCCCAACTGCCCGCCGCCGAGGATTCCGATGGTCGCACCTGTGGGAAGCGTATCAGTCATCGGTTGGCTCGTCGGGAATAGAGGCAGAGAGGGCCGCGCGCCAATCGTCGAGGCGCTGCGCAAGGTCGGCATCGGAGTTGGCAAGAATTGCTGCCGCCATCAGCCCGGCATTCGCCGCCCCGGCAGCGCCAATCGCCATGGTGGCCACCGGAAAACCCTTGGGCATTTGCACGATGGAATATAGGCTATCCACGCCCGAGAGCGCCCGCGTCTGAACGGGTACGCCGATTACCGGCACGCGCGTCTTGGAGGCCATCATCCCAGGCAGATGCGCAGCCCCGCCGGCCCCGGCGATGATCACCTGCAAGCCGCGTTCTACCGCCGATTTACCATAGTCCCAGAGCCGGTCCGGAGTGCGATGCGCTGAGACGATCCGGGTCTCATAGGCCACGCCCAATTCATCCAGAATTTGCGCGGCCTCGCGCATGGTGGGCCAGTCGGATTGACTGCCCATGATGATGCCGATTTTCACGCCTGCCATATAACGCCCCTCGTGTCGAAGCGCGCACTATACTGATCATCGGCAGCTACGCAATGATGTCCGGATAGAGCCGGTCCTCGATCCGGGCAATCATGTCACGCAGCCAGAGCTTTTTCTTCTTGAGCCGCTGGATCATCAACTGATCCGCCGTGCCTTTGTCTTGTAACGCGCGAATAGCCTCGTCGAGATCGCGATGTTCGCGGCGGAATTCTTCAAGCTCGACGCGCAACACATCCTCGGATTTCATCGACAGGTCGCTAAAGGCATTCATGGCACACGATTCCTCTGGGGTCGTAGGTGCATACGATACCGAAACCCAGCGCATTCGCAAAGCCCTTGCACGCATGCGGACCAGACCCCATATTCAATCCGAGGTCGCCGAAACGGGGCCTGCGCAATGGACGGTCGCTTACGCTCAAGGACGTGTCGATGACAAAGCTTACTCTGGGGTCACACCCCTATATGCTGGGGTTTGAACAGCTGGAACGCATGCTGGAACGCAGCGCGAAATCCGGGAACGAGGGCTATCCGCCCTTCAATATCGAACAAACCTCGCAGAACTCTTATCGCATAACGTTGGCTGTGGCCGGCTTCTCGGAGGAGAATCTGGCGATCACGGTCGAGGATCGACAGTTGGTGATCCGAGGCCGTCAGAGTGACGATGCCGAAGACCGGCTCTATTTGCATCGCGGGATTGCCGCGCGGCAATTCCAGCGCTCTTTCGTTTTGGCCGACGGGGTCGAAGTGGGCGAGGCGATCATGGAAAACGGTCTCTTGCATGTCGATCTGACGCGGGCGCAGCCCGAACCGGTCGTGCAGAGGATCAAGATCAACAAGGGGTAAGCGATCATGGATACGCGATATGATTTTGGACAGGACACAGACCGCCCCATCGTCTATGTGCGCGCGGTCAAGGTGGGCGATCTGCCGGCCGATATGCGCGAACAGGTAGGGGATCTGACCACACTTTACGCGGTGCATACGGCTGAGGGCGAGCGTCTGGCGCTGGTGCGTGACCGCAAGCTGGCGTTTCTGCTCGCGCGTCAGAACAATATGGAGCCGGTGACGGTGCACTGAAGCGCGACAGCGCGGGTGCCCCAATGACGGAGGGCCGCCCCACGAGGGACGGCCCTTTTTGATGCTTAGCGACAGGTCGCTCAGCCTGCGATCAAACCGAGGCTTTCAAGCTTGAGAATGACCTGATGGGCGCAGTTGTCGACATCGACATTCTCGGTCTCGACACGCAGTTCGGGATTTTCGGGCACGTCATAGGGATCGGAAATGCCGGTGAATTCCTTGATCTTTCCCTCGCGTGCCAGCTTGTAAAGGCCCTTGCGGTCACGACGTTCGCATTCCTCAATGCTGGTTGAGACATGCACCTCGACGAAGGCACCGAATTGCTCGACATCCTCGCGTACCGCGCGCCGTGTCGCGGCATAAGGGGCGATTGGCGCACAGATGGCAATGCCACCGTTCTTGGTGATTTCTGAGGCGACATAGCCGATACGGCGAATATTGAGGTCGCGGTGTTCCTTAGAGAAACCCAACTCCGAGCTGAGATTCTTGCGTACAAGATCGCCGTCAAGCAGGGTTACAGGACGGCCGCCCATCTCCATCAGCTTGACCATCAGGGCGTTGGCAATGGTGGATTTGCCTGAGCCTGAAAAGCCAGTAAAGAACACGGTAAAGCCCTGCTTGGACCGGGGCGGCCGGGTGCGACGCAGTTCGCGCACCACTTCGGGGAACGAAAACCACTCGGGGATTTCAAGACCTTCGGCCAGACGGCGGCGCAGTTCGGTGCCTGAGATGTCAAGCACTGTCGACCCCTCCGGAACTTCGGAAATCGGGTAATACTGCGCTTTTTCCTGAACATAGACCATGTGTTTGAAATCGACCATCTCGATGCCAATTTCGTCTTGATGCTGCTTGAACAGCTCTTGTGCGTCATAGGGGCCGTAGAAATCCTGTCCGGCAGAGTTCTTTCCCGGACCGGCGTGGTCGCGGCCGACGATGAAATGCGTGCAGCCGTGGTTCTTGCGGATCAGACCATGCCAGACCGCCTCACGGGGGCCCGCCATACGCATTGCCAGGTTGAGCAGGCTCATCGTTGTGGTCGAGCTGGGGTATTTGTCGAGTACCGCTTCATAGCAGCGCACGCGGGTAAAGTGATCGACATCGCCCGGCTTGGTCATGCCGACAACAGGGTGAATGAGCAGGTTTGCCTGCGCCTCTTTGGCGGCACGGAAGGTCAGTTCCTGATGCGCGCGGTGCAGCGGATTGCGGGTCTGGAACGCCACAACGCGGCGCCAACCCAGTTTGCGGAAGAGGGCGCGCAATTCGTTGGGCGTATCGCGGCGGCCACGGAAATCGTAATGCACCGGCTGCTGAATGCCGGTGACCGGACCACCCAAATAAATCTTGCCAGCTGTGTGATGCAGGTAGTTTACCGCCGGATGTGCGAGATCATCGGCACCAAATACTTGCTCGGCTTCACGCGCCTTGTTGGGCGTCCAGCGATCGGTGACGGTCATGGTGGCGAGGATCACGCCCTCTTGGTCGCGCAGAGCGATGTCCTGACCGATTTCCAGCGCTTCGGCGAACTTTTCGTTCACGTCAAGTGTGATCGGCATCGGCCAGAGCGTGCCATCGGCCAGCCGCATGTTCTCGACCACACCGTCATAATCGGCTTCGTTGAGGAACCCCTTAAGCGGGTTGAAACCACCGTTCATCAACAGTTCTAGATCGCAGATCTGGCGCGGGCTGAGATCCCAGCTGGTGAGGTTGGCAGCCTCGACCTTGAGCTTTTGCGCACTCTCGTAAGAGACGTAGAGTTCGGGCACGGGGGCGAGATTGGGCAATTGCATCGGAATCCTCGGATAATGACGTTTTAAGAGATGTTGCAGCGGCAACGTATTGCGGCGCGGCTTAGACCCGGATGAGGCCTGAAATCAAGGCATAGCGGCATTGCGCGGGCATTTGAGGCAAAAATGATGCGAAAAGGTGCCGATAGCGAATTTTAGGACATTGGTTGCCGATATTCGGCGAACAGCTATGGCAAATACGCGGTCTTTTGAGGTGGATCAATCCGCACGGTCATCTCCTAGCTTAGAATAGTTCTAAGCGCGCGATTCCTTTCAGCTAAGGAGCTACTCCGTGACACATCCTCTCAAAGTGCTTTTGGGCACCCTGTCTGCGCTGGCTTTGGTACAAGGTGCTGCGGCCTCGGAACTGCGCGAACGTGCGCAGGAGCTATTCTCGCCTTTGCCGTCTACCATCCCGGCGCTGAATGACAACGTGATTACCGAGGAGAAGATAGACCTTGGCAAGGCGCTGTTCTTTGATCCGCGCATGTCGGCTTCGGGCGTGTTTTCCTGCAACTCCTGCCACAACCTTGCCACCGGTGGCGATGACAATATGGAGACCTCGATCGGGCATGCTTGGCAAAAGGGTCCGCGCAACTCTCCTACCGTATTGAATGCCGTGTTCAACGAGGCGCAGTTCTGGGATGGCCGCGCCGCTGATCTTGCGGAACAGGCCAAGGGCCCGGTTCAGGCAGGTGTCGAGATGGCTAATACCCCAGACAATGTGGTCGCCACGCTGATGTCGATGCCCCAGTATATCGACTGGTTCACCGCCTCTTTCCCCGGCGAGGAAAACCCTGTCAGCTTTGACAACTTTGCCAAGGCAATCGAGGCCTATGAGGCCACCTTGATCACGCCCGCGCCCTTTGATGCGTTCCTCAACGGTGATGAGGCGGCCTTGAATGAGGATCAAAAGGCCGGTCTCACGCTGTTCATGGATAAGGGGTGCTCGTCTTGCCATAATGGGATCAACCTAGGCGGCAATGGCTATTATCCCTTTGGCCTGATCGAGAAACCGGGGGCCGATGTACTGCCGCCCGATGATCGGGGAAGATTTGCCGTGACCGAAACCGCAGATGACTCTTATGTGTTCCGCGCGGCTCCGCTTCGCAATATCGACCAGACGGCACCCTATTTCCATTCGGGCAAGGTCTGGGATCTCAAGGTGGCGGTGCAGATCATGGGCACATCGCAACTGGGCGAGGAAATCAACGATGCCGAGGCCGATCAGATCGTGGCCTTTCTCGGGGCGCTGACCGGCAAGATGCCGGACGTGACCTATCCGGTTCTTCCTGCGGAGACGCTCAAGACACCACGCCCCACAGGTGAGGTGAAGTAAACAAAGACGGCGGGAGGCAAATTGCCTCCCGCCTTGCTTGGAACAGAATTCAGTTGATCAGACCGGCGTGGCGCATGCCATCCTCGACCAGTGCCTTGGTCGGGTCGCTCAGACCCACCAAGGGCGAGCGGACCTCTTCACTGCAAAGCCCCAAACGCGACATCGCGTATTTTACGCCCACGAGCCCCGGCTCGACAAAGATCGCGCGATGAAGGGGCATCAGGCGGTCCTGCAATTCCAGCGCCTTGGCGTAGTCGCCTGCAAGCGTTGCCTCTTGTACCTGTGCCACCAGTTTGGGCGCGACATTGGCGGTGACGGAAATCACGCCAACCCCGCCTTGGGCGTTGAACCCGTGGGCGGTCGCGTCTTCGCCGGAAATCTGGACGAAATCCTTGCCGCAAGTGATCCGCTGCGCGCAGACCCGCGCCAAATCTCCGGTGGCGTCCTTGACGCCAACAATGCGTGGCAATTGCGCCAGCTTGCCCATCGTTTCAGGTGTCATGTCCACGACGGAACGACCGGGAATGTTGTAGATGATGATCGGCAGGTCGCAACAATCGTGAAGCGCGGTGAAATGCGCGATCAGCCCGGCCTGCGTCGGCTTGTTGTAATAGGGGGTCACGACCAGCGCAGCATCTGCCCCGACCTTGTGGGCGTGCTGCATCAATCGGATGCCTTCGAGCGTGTTGTTGGAGCCTGCACCGGCAATCACCGGAATCCGGCCTGCGGCGGCGCGCACCACCTCTTCGACCACCATCTCATGTTCGTGATGGGTCAGTGTCGGGCTCTCGCCCGTGGTGCCCACGGGAACAAGGCCATGGCTGCCTTCGCCGATATGCCATTCCACCAGTTTCTTGAGCGTTTCCACATCCACTGCGCCGTTCTTGAACGGCGTGACCAGGGCAGGAAAAGATCCTCTGAACATGACACGCTCCTTTTGCTGACGTTTGGGCGGGGCCCGCTGAAATCTCGGGCCATCGGCGGTAGTTCGCACATTGCTACCGGCATCGTGCATGGACGCGGGCGCGCGGGCCGCCTAGGCTGGCGTTGTCTATCCTTCGCAATAGCGGAAAATGCAAGAGATGTTGCGCGCGCTGACCATGGTTTTGGGGCTGAGTCTGTCGGTTTCGGCGGGGTATGCGTCTGATCTGCCACGTCAGGCGCCGCGCCCGCTGGCCAGCGCGCTTGATGCCATGCAGGGCGGACGTTGGGAGGTGGCGGCGAGTCTGGCGCGGCGCGATGGCATCGCGGCCGCCGATCTGATCGAATGGCACCGCCTGCGCGCGGGGTTGGGCGAACCGCGCGCGATTCTCGATTTTCTGGGCCGCAACTCTCATTGGCCCGGTCTCGATCATCTGCGCAAGCAGAGCGAAGAGCCGATGACGCGTGCCGATTTCGACGATGTGCTGGCGTTTTATGCGGGTTACACGCCGCAGACCGGTACAGGTGCCCTCAACCTGGCGCATGCGCTTCAGGCGCGCGGCCGACAGGGCGAGGCCGAGATCGGTCTTGTGTTGGCCTGGCGCACGCTGGACCTGAGCCGCGCCGAACATGACGATTTCCTGCGCGAGTTCGGAACGCTCTTGGCACCGCATCACGAGGCCCGCTTGGAAATGGCGCTCTGGCGCGGCTTGGACGATGTGGCGGATATGCTGCCTTTGGTCCCGGAGGAAGCGCGCCGTTTGGCAAAGTTGCGGGAGACTGTGAAGCGCGACGGCGGCAAGGGGCTGACCGAGGCCGAAGCGCGCAATCCCGGCATCGCCTTCGAGCTGTTCACCCGGCACCTGAGCAACGCGCCCGAGGACGCCATTGCCGTCCTCTTGCGCCAGAGCCGCATCAAGGCGGGGCTGGGAGAGCCGGAGCGTTGGGCCAGCTGGCGGCGCGCCTTGGCGCGCCAGAGCATGCGTGCGGGCGAGGCGCAACTGGCCTATGACATCGCATCCGTGCATCAGCTGGTCGAGGGGGCAAATTTTGCGGATCTCGAATGGCTTTCGGGGTATCTGGCGCTGACATATCTCGACGCGCCTGAACTTGCGCTTGATCATTTCCAGCGCTTTCGTGCTGCTGTCGCCACGCCGATTTCGCTTGGGCGCGCAGGCTATTGGATTGGCCGCACCCAAGAAGCTTTGGGCGACCCCGAGGCTGCGCAAATGGCTTATGCCGAAGGGGCCGCCTATCAGACCAGCTTTTACGGGCTATTGGCCGCCGAGGCGGGCGGGCTGCCATTTGATCTGCGCCTTGCGGGGAACGAAGCAACGGCAGACTGGCGCAGCGCCGCGTTTGCCCAAACAGATTTGCATGAGATCGGCACGCTGGCCCTGCGCATGAAGGATCTGAGCCTTGCGCGGCGGTTTTTCCTGCATCTGGCTGACTCTCAGGATCGCACGGGCCTGATGCAGATGGGTCACATGCTCGAAGATCTCGAGCAGCCTCATCTTCAGGTGATGTTGGGCAAGACGGCGGCAGAGCGCGGGGTGATCGTAGAGCGCCCCTATTACGCTCTGCATCCGATGGCGGACATGGATCTGCCCATCCCGATGGAACTGGCGTTGGCTATTGCCCGGCGCGAAAGCGAATTCAACCATGTGGTTGTCAGCGGCGCAGGCGCACAGGGGTTGATGCAGCTCATGCCCGGTACGGCGCGGGACATGACGCGCGAACTGGGCCTGCTCTATGTGCCTTCGGACGTCCTGAATGATTGGGTTTATAACGCGCGGCTTGGCTCGGCCTATCTGGCTGGTTTAGGCGCGCGCTTTGGCGGCAATATCGTGCTGGTGTCGGTCGGCTATAACGCAGGGCCAGGGCGGGCGGCGCAATGGATAGAGGAGTATGGCGATCCGCGCGGGCGCGATGCCCATGCCATCGTCGATTGGATCGAACACATTCCGTTTCGTGAGACGCAGAATTACGTGATGCGCGTGGCCGAGAGCCTGCCGGCCTATCGCGCTCGTCTGGGCAAGGAACCGCTACCGCGCCCATTTTCCGAGGAATTGGCGGGCAACAGCGTTGCCCCGGTCGGAGAATAGACCGCGCGACCAGAGGGGCCGCGCGGTCCGTATCTTTTAGCCGATGATCGCGTTCAGCGTCGCGCTCGGGCGCATCACTGCCGCCAGCTTGGCCGGGTCGGCGTGATAATAGCCGCCGATGTCAGCGGGCTTGCCTTGGGCTGCGGCCAATTCCCCGACGATCTTGGCCTCATTCTCGGCCAGTGCCTGTGCAACGGGGGCAAATTCGGCAGCCAAAGCTGCATCCTCTGTCTGCGCGGCCAAGGCCTCGGCCCAATAGCGGGCAAACCAATAGTGGCTGTCGCGGTTGTCCGGCTCTCCGACCTTGCGACTGGGCGAGCGGTCGTGATCCAGAATGCCTTGGGTCGCGATCTCGGCGGCTTCACCCAGAATGCGGGCGCGGTCATTGCCATTGGTGTCGGCCAGAAACTTGAGGCTCTCGCCAAGTGCGCAGAATTCACCCAAGGAATCCCATCGCAGATGGTTCTCCGACTGCAATTGCTGCACATGCTTGGGCGCAGAGCCGCCGGCCCCAGTTTCGAACATGCCGCCGCCCTGCATCAGTTTGACGATAGACAGCATCTTGGCACTGGTCGCCAGTTCGAGGATCGGGAAGAGGTCCGTGAGGTAATCACGCAGCACGTTGCCGGTGATGGCGATGCTGTTCTCGCCCTTGGTGATGGTCTCAAGGCTGGCGCGGGTTGCCTCGCGCGGGGCCATGATCTCGAACTTGTCCGAAACGCCCCGCGCCACAAGGATCGGTTTCACCATCGCGATCAGCTCTGCATCATGGGCGCGGGCCGCATCCAGCCAGAAGATCGACCGATAGCCGGTCGCCTTTTGCCGCTCGATGGCCAGATTGACCCAATCCTCGATCGGGGCCTTGCGCGCCGAGGCCGAGCGCCAAATGTCGCCTGCTTCGACGTTGTGCTGATGCAGGACGGTGCCATCCTCAAGGATCGTCTTGACGGTGCCGGACTGGGGCATTTCGAACGTGGTCGGGTGGCTGCCGTACTCCTCGGCCTTTTGCGCCATCAGGCCGATGTTCTGCACCGTGCCTGCGGTGGCGGGGTTCAGCTTGCCATTCTCTTTGAAGAACTTGATTGCCTCGTCATAGACCGGCGCATAGGCATTGTCGGGGATGACACAGACCGCGTCATGTTCTTTGTTATCCGGTCCCCATCCCTTGCCGCCTGCGCGGATGAGCGCGGGCATCGAGGCGTCGATGATGACGTCGGAGGGCACATGCAGATTGGTGATGCCCTTGTCGGAGTCCACCATGTAGAGCGGAGGGCGCGCGGCCATGCAGGCGTCGATCGCCGTCATGATTTCGGCCTTGTCTTTGACGCGAGCCAAAAGATCGCCAAGTCCGGAATTCGGGTTCACGCCAAGGGCGGCCATCTCATCGCCAAATTGCTCGAACACTGGGGCAAGAAAGGCTTTGACCGCGTGGCCAAAGATGATCGGGTCCGAGACCTTCATCATCGTGGCCTTGAGGTGGACGGAAAAGAGCACGCCCTCGGCCTTGGTCCGCGAGATTTCTTCGGCGAGGAAGGCGTCCAGAGCGGAGGCGCTCATATAGGTGGCGTCTACCACCGTGCCCGCCGGATAGCTCAGCCCGTCCTTGAGCACGGTCTCGCCATTGGCGGTTTCCAGAACGATCTTGGCCTTGGTCGCGTGAGGCAGGGTTGCGGATTTCTCGTTCGAAAAGAAATCCCCGCCTGACATGGCCGCCACGCGCGTCTTGCTGTCGGCGGACCAATCCCCCATGCGGTGCGGATTGGCTTGTGCGTATTTCTTGACGGCGCTCGCTGCGCGGCGATCAGAATTGCCCTCGCGCAGAACCGGGTTCACGGCAGAGCCCTTGAGCGCGTCATACTTGGCGCGCGCGGATTTTTCAGCTTCGGTCGCGGGCTCTTCGGGATAGTCGGGGACGGCATAGCCCTGGGCCTGCAATTCGCGAATTGCGGCCAGGAGTTGCGGCACAGAGGCCGAAATATTGGGCAGTTTGATCACATTCGCTGTCGGGGTTTTTACAAGTTCGCCCAACTCCGCCAGATCGTCGGCGATCCGCTGATCATCGGTCAGCGACTCCGGGAAGGCGGCGAGGATACGGCCCGCGAGCGAAATGTCCTTGGTGCCCACGCTCACGCCAGCAGCCGCTGCAAAGCGCTGGATGATCGGCAAGAGTGAGGCGCTTGCCAGTTCAGGGGCCTCATCGACCTTGGTATAAATGATGTCGGGGGTATTGGACGTGGCCATCGGGGATCCTTTCCGATCAGGGGATGCGCGCGGCGGCCCTGCGGCGCAGGCGCGCGACTCGTTGGATTGGGCTTGTCTTAGCGGATAATTTGCGTCCGATAAAGATAGTATGCGACGGTATACAAAATAAAATGACTCAGACCATCTCCGCAGTGCGCGCCCGCAAGCGTTGCATCAGGACAAAGCCTGTCAGCACCGCGCCCAACACGCCAAGATGCGCAGGCATCGGGGTGCCCGCGAATTGCTGCCCGATGGGCACGGCAATCGCGACGCTGCCCACGGTGGCCACAGCGCCGGTCACGCTTGCGGCCATGCCTGCGATTGCGCCCATAGGGGCCATCGCCAGCGCATTGAGATTGCCAAGCGTCAGCCCAGCCTGAAAGAAAACGCTGGTCTGCCAGATCAGGAAGGTGGCGAATTGCGCGCCGGGCGGCAGGCCGATCTGCCAGAGCGCAATCGCGACAATGGACAGCGCGATTTGTGACGCCAGTGCTGCGCTCACCATCCGCTCTACCCCAAGGCGCATGACAAGACGGGAGTTTAGGAAACTGCCACAGCCCGCAATGAGCGCCATCAGGAAAAACCAGTAGGGGAAACTGTCTGCGCGATGGAATGTCAGATCGAACACGGGCTGCACCATGCTGAGCGAGGTGAAAAGCGTGGTCATGCACAGCATTTGCACAACAATGGCCACGCGTGTCACCGGATGGGCCAGAACCTCTCGCAGCGCGGCCCAGAGGGGGGCGGCCCGAAACGCGCGGCGCGCTTGTGGTGGCAGGGGTTCAGGCAGGCGCAGCGCCATCCAGAGTGACAGGGCCAGCGCAAAGACCACGAAGGCCGCAAACACCCCACGCCAACCCGTCAGTACGATCAGGCCCGCGCCCAGAAAGGGGGCCATGGCAGGTGTCAGCGCAAAGACCATCATCACGAAGGACATGAGTCGTGCCATTTCGCGTCCCGCGTAGAGATCGCGAATGATCGCGATCGACACGATGCGAAAGGCCGCAGCGCCCATACCCTGTACCGCGCGCGCGGCAAGCAATGTCTCAAGACTTGGGGCTGCCATTGCCAGGCCGGCCCCCGCCGTATAGATCGCCGCACCGATCAGGATCACCCTTTTACGGCCAAAGGAATCCGAAAGCGGGCCGGAAACAAAGGTGCCCACCCCAAGCCCCAGCAAAAAGGCGGTGATGATCAGCTGTGCGCGGTTCGGAGCGTCCGGTGTCAGCGCCTCGGCGATATGGGGCAGACCGGGCAGCATAGCGTCGATGGAGAACGCGACTGTCGCGGCCATCATCGCCATCATGGCGATGAATTCAGGCCGCGAGAGGGCAGGTTTGGCGGGCGCACTGTCAAGCATACGAAAACTTTCGTCACGCGAATGGACCGCGTTTAGCATGGCGTCAGGGGACTGACCAGACGAGGCTTTACAATTAGTTGACTAAAACAGTATGTGAAAAGTTCAAATACCTGATAAAAGGAATCAGATAATGAAACTCTCCTTCTTGCGTGCTCTTAGTCTTACCGCTCTTTGCGGTGTTGCGGCGGCGGCATCTCATGCCGAAACGGTCAAGGTCGCCGACGGGCGCATGACCTATGAGGTGTTCGAGCACGCCATCGAGCATGTCGATCTTGCGATATGTCCGGCAGAGTTCGACATGGACAAGATGTTCTGTCGCATGACACTTGCGGATGATCGAGCGCATGTGTTCGTATTTGCACATGATGCCGAACAGCCGCTGATTGCGATCAAGTCCTATGAACTTGATGACGGTCTGCCGCAATTCTGACGCGAATGTTCCTCAAGACGACTGATCGGCGCGACTTGCGAAAGGCTGGTTTGCCTCTCATGCCGGCCTTGGGCCGCCGACGGTTGCGCGATGCCGCCATCGTCTTGGCCCCGACCCAGGTCAGCTAAGGCTGGACAAAACGGCGCTACTGGTGTGTTGTGACGGTAATCAACTGGGTTGCCGTCGATATTCATTGTTTACAAAGAACAATGTTGGCACATTTCCGCATGGCAACCCCAATCAAACAAGTCAAACAGGGAGCAAAACCATGAAGAAATATCTGAGCTACACCGCCGTGGCGGCCCTTAGCCTTGCCTTTGCGGGCGAGGCGATGGCAACGGAGTGGAACGTGTCCGTTTGGGGCAAGCGCCGCGCCTTTACCGAGCATGTGGAAAAGATTGCGGAATTGGTGAGCGCCAAGACCAATGGCGAGTTCACCCTGAACATCAGCTATGGCGGCCTCTCGAACGAGAAGGAGAACCTTGACGGGATTTCCATCGGGGCGTTCGAGATGGCGCAGTTTTGTGCCGGGTACCACGCCGACAAAAATCCGTCGCTGACGGTGATGGAATTGCCCTTCCTCGGCGTGGAAACGCTGAAGCAGGAAACGGCGCTGGCGCAAGCGCTCTATGCGCATCCGGCTGTTCAGGCCGATCTCGCACGTTGGAATGCCACGCTTTTGATGCCCACGCCGATGCCGCAGTATAATTTTGTCGGCGCCGGTGACGTGCCTGACAGCCCCGAAGATTTCCAAGGCATGAGCGTGCGCGCTCTTGGCGGGATCGGCGCGGCCATGCAGGCTATTGGTGCTGTGCCCACCTCGATGTCGGCGACCGAAGTGCGGCAGTCGATGGATAGCGGTGTCGTCAAGGCCGTCAGCTTTGCACCGCATGCCCATATGTCGTTTGGCACCATCGAGAGCGCGACATGGTGGACCGCCAACCTCAACCCCGGCACGGTGAATTGCCCGGTTGTCGTCAATACCGATGCTCTCAATGCCCTGAGCGATGCCGAGCGCGAGGCGCTGCTGGGGTCGGTCGATGAGGCGCTGGCGCATTACATCGACTATTACGAGAACGAAACCATGAAGGCATGGGGCCCGGCCCTCGAAGAGCGCGGAATTACCTCGGTCAGCTTTGATCAGGCGTCGCTCGATGCGTTCAAGGAAGCGGCGGCTGGGCCGGCCGCGCAGAGCTGGATCGAAGAGAATACCGCACGCGGCCTGCCGGCGCAGGAACTCTATGATTTCGTCACGACCAAACTGACTGAAATCAAGGGTGGCTCCTGAGCCGATGACGTCGGCCCGCCCCGCAATCCGCGCGGCGGGCCGTTTCTCATCCCATAAAAACAGGGGGGAAAACCGATGGCGGGCTCTGCATCTGTGCTGTCCGATAACAGCCTTCTGAGCCATCTTGACCGGCGCCTCTATCGGCTAGAGCGGCTGCTCGCGCTGCTGAGCGGCCTCGCGGTCTTCAGCATCATGATCCTAGCGGTGATCTCTGTCAGTGGGCGGAATTTCTTTAATCAGCCTGTGCCCGGTTATGTCGACTGGATCGAACAGATCATGCCGCTTATTGCGTTCATGGGCGTGGCTTATACGCAGAGGGACGGCGGGCATATTCGCATGGATGTGGTGGTCGGGATGCTGCGTGGCCGGACGCTCTGGTTGGTCGAGCTCATCACGACGCTGGCGGTGCTGGTCCTGATGCTACTGCTGGTTTGGGGCAGTTGGGCGCATTTCCAGCGCAGTTTCGATTGGGCCGCGCCGATGTGGAGCCGGGACAGCACCATCGACATCGGCCTGCCGATCTGGCCCGCCAAGATATTGGCACCCATCGCCTTTGCAGTGCTTTCACTACGGCTGACACTGCAACTCTGGGCTTATGGGCGGGCATTCATCTCTGGGTCCGAGCAACCAATAGCGGTGCCCCTGATCGAGGATGTGGCCGCGCAAGCCGCGCGCGAAGCCGCGCAATTGACCGGCCATGACACGTAAGGAAAGCGCCTGATGGAACCCATAGAGATCGGAATCGTCGTCACCGGTATCATGCTGGTCGTCGTGATTTTGGGCATGCGGGTGGCTTTTGCAGCGGCCCTTGCCGGTGTCATTGGCCTGATCTGGATTTTCTGGTCCAAAAAGGGCTATGCGGGTGACGAATTCTTCTGGGCCCTGACCGTTGCAGTCAAGACCGCGGGGCAGGTGCCCCATTCCAAGGTGAGTTCGCAGGCGCTGAGCCTCATTCCCACATTCATCCTGATTGGATATCTCGCGTATTACGCAGGCCTCACGCAGGCGCTGTTCGAGGCGGCAAAGCGCTGGATTGCATGGGTTCCGGGGGGGCTTGCGGTCTCGACGGTGTTTGCCACCGCGGGCTTTGCCGCCGTGTCGGGGGCGAGCGTGGCGACGGCAGCGGTCTTTGCCCGCATCGCCATCCCCGAGATGCTCAAGATCGGATATGACAAGCGCTTTGCTGCGGGCGTCGTGGCAGCCAGCGGCACCTTGGCCAGCCTGATTCCGCCCTCCGCGCTCTTAGTGATCTACGCCATCATCGTCGAGCAGGACGTAGGCAAGCTCTTGTTGGCGGGCTTCGTACCGGGGGTGTTCTCGGCCGTTGTCTATGTGACCTTGATCATCGGTTTGGCCCTGACGATCAAGGGGTTCGGCCCGCCGGTCACGGGCTTTACATGGCGCGAGCGGTTCGTTTCATTGCCTCCTGCGCTGCCCATCGTCTTTGTGGTCGTGACCATCGTGTTCTTTGTCTACAACCCCTTTGGCGGCGATGCCTGGGGCACCCCGACCGAAGGCGGGGCGATAGGGGCGTTTCTCGTGTTTCTGGTCGCGCTCTATCGTGGGATGCGGTGGCCCGAGTTGAAGGATGCGTTGCTGGAAACCGCCAAGCTGAGCGTGATGATCTTCACGATCATCTGGGGCGTGCTGATCTATGTGCGCTTCCTCGGCTTTGCGGATCTGCCGCATGCCTTTGCCAATTGGATCACCTCTCTGACCATGTCGCCGATGCTTATCCTGATCTGCATCCTGTTGGCCTATGCGGTTTTGGGCATGTTCATGGATGCGATCGGAATGCTGCTGTTGACGCTGCCGGTGGTCTATCCGGCGGTCATGGCGCTGAATGGCGGCGTTGCGGTCAGCGCGGCCGACAGCACCTTTGGCATGTCGGGGCCAATGTGCGCGATCTGGTTCGGGATACTCGTGGTTAAGATGGCCGAATTCTGTTTGATCACCCCACCCATCGGGCTCAATTGCTTTGTCGTGGCGGGGGTGCGGGACGATATCAGCGTGCAGGATGTGTTCAAAGGCGTGGCCCCATTCTTTGTCGCGGATGCCATCACAATTGCGCTGCTGGTGGCCTTTCCGGCGATTGTCCTGTGGTTGCCGGGGCAGGCTTAGGACCGGTATGTTGTTAAAACTTGAGGTGTTAACAGCCCGGTAAGCTCTGTTGTGCTAACCCTTAACGCGGGTGAGTACAAAGGTGGTGAGAATGGGCGCGCAGAGCAATGCCGCGCCAGTCATCATCAAACGGAAAAAGGTTGTGGGCGGTGGTGGGCATCATGGCGGTGCCTGGAAGGTCGCTTATGCAGACTTTGTCACGGCCATGATGGCCTTTTTCCTGCTGATGTGGCTGTTGAACGCGACGACGGAACAACAACGCAAGGGGATATCGGACTATTTCAGCCCGACCGTCCCGATCAGCCGCACCTCAGGCGGGGGTGAAGGTGCCTTTGGTGGCGAGAGCGTCATTTCTCAGGATGTTCTGGCGCAGAATGGCACTGGTGCCTCGCAACGTCTGGCAACCTCCAGCCAGCAGGCGCGAGGCGAAATGGGCCAGGTCGAGGGGGGCAACCTTTCGACTGAACAAGAGGCCGAAGCACAGGCGTTTTCCACCATCGAAGCCATGCTGACAGGGCGCAGCGGCGAGAGTATGGTATCGGACGACCTGTTGCGCCACATCGTGACCCGTGTCACCGATGAGGGGCTGGTGATCGAGATTATCGACCTGCCCGGTGCCCTGCTTTTTGAGGCAGAACAGACCAGTCCGACGCGACTGCTCCAAGACCTTTCGGTGCTCTTGGCCTCTGCAGCCAATCTTGTGATCAACGATGCGGCACTTGCGGGCTACGCGCGTGCGCGGCCCATTACGCTGGTCCGAAACCCTGTCTGGGACCTGTCCACCGCACGTGCTAATCAGTTTCGTCGGATGCTAGAGGAGGCGGGTCTCGCGGCCGCCCGAATGCGCCGGATCACGGGCCATGCGGACCGGTCTCCGAATGTCACCGATCCGATGGACCTGCGCAACAACAGGCTCCAGCTGATCCTGCTGCGATCCCGAGATAGGGAGAACTAGCGAGATTTTTATCCATTAGCGGACTGTTAAAGTTACGCGCGTATGCCTGTGTCCCAAGGTTGGTCGACGCAGCAGAAGGGCGTATCCATGACAATTTCCTCCTCACTCAATGCCAGCGTTGCGGGGCTGAACGCGAATGCCACGCGGCTCGCCACGATCTCGGACAATATCGCCAATTCATCAACCTTTGGCTATCGCCGGGTCGAGGCTGATTTCGAGTCGGTCGTCATCTCTGGTCGTGGTGGCAGCTATGCGGCAGGCGGGGTGCGCGCAGGCACGCAGCGCCTGATTGATCAGGGCGGCGCGATTGTCAGCTCTGCGAACCCAACAGATCTCGCTGTGCGTGACCGTGGGTTTTTGCCGGTGGCGCGTGTCACCGACCTTGCCGTTGGCAACGGCGATCCGCAGATGTTGCTGACCACAACCGGTTCGTTCCGCACCGATTCCCAAGGTCGGCTGGTCACGGAATCCGGGCTCGTTCTCTTGGGTTGGCCCGCCAATCCCGATGGCTCCATCCCCGAGTTTTCCCGCGACACGAGCACCGGGCTGGAACCCGTCCAGATCAATGTCAACCAACTGACCGGCGAGCCGACCACCGCCATTAATCTGGGCATCAACCTACCTGCCACGGATACGCGTTTTGATAGTTTGGGCGATCCGCAGCAGCTCTCGATCGAGTATTTCGACAATCTCGGCACGTCTGAGACGATTTCGATGCAGTTCGCGCCGACTGTTCCCACCACGGGTCTCTCGAATGAATGGACCGTGACCCTGACCGACTCCGCGCAGGGCAATGCGTTGATCGGGGAATATGTTTTGACCTTCGACGACGCGCGTGAGACGGGGGGCACTCTTCTCAATGTCCAGAGTTTAACAGGCGGCGCCTATGATCCGAGCAGCGGCACCATCATCGTCGATGTCGCGGGCGGACCGATCGAGATCAATATCGGGCGCCCCGGCACCTCCGATGGGATGAGCCAGCTTTCGGACAGCTTTGCGCCGCTCTCCATCGCCAAGGATGGCTCTCCGGTCGGCAACATGACCTCTGCCGAAGTGGACGCCAACGGATTTGTTCGCGCCACCTTTGACACAGGCGTGAGCCGGATCGTCTATCAGGTGCCGCTCGTGGATCTGCCCAATCCGAATGGTATGGTGTCGATGGACCAACAGACCTACCTGCCCTCGACCGCTAGCGGTTCGTTTTTCCTGTGGGATGCGGGGGATGGGCCGACGGGCGATATCGTGGCCTTTGCCCGCCAGGAATCCGCCACCGATGTTGCGGGCGAGTTGACAGATATGATCCAGACACAGCGCGCCTATTCTTCGAATGCCAAGGTGATCCAAACCGTCGACGAGATGTTGCAGGAAACAACCAATATCATCCGCTAATCGCCTGTTTGAGGCAGAAGGAAAGGAAATGCCATGACCCTCGGCTCGGCCTTGTCCAGCGCCCTCAGCGGGCTGGCTGCCAACACCCGCGCGGTCGACGTGCTGTCGGGGAACCTCGCGAACGCGCTGACCGAGGGGTTCGCGCCGCGCGAGATCACGCTTGCGGCGACGCGGGATAGTCGTGGCGTCCAGGTCACGGGTGTTGTGCGGCAGGTCGATCAGGGTCTTCTGTCCGACCGGCGTCTGGCCGACAGCGCGCGCGCGGCCTCTGAGGTGCAGGCCAGGTTTGCACGCTCGGTCGAGAATGCGGTTGGCACGCCCGATGCGCCGAACTCCCTGACAGGTCGTCTGGCCGCATTTGAAGTGGCGCTCGAAACGGCGGCCAACCGCCCCGAGGACACGAACCGGCTTGCGGCGGTCCTGAGTGCCGCGCAGGGCCTGACCACGGGGATCAACGATGCCGCCGCAGACATCGCGCGCCTCAGAACGGCCGCAGATCGCGACATCGCCACAGCGGTACAGGCGCTGAACGCGGGTCTCAAAGATGTCGCCGCGCTCAACGCCCAGATCACCAAGGGTCAGTCGCGCGGTCATGACATCACAGCACTTGAGGATCAGCGCCAACGTGCGATTGACGCGCTGTCACTGATCGTTCCTCTGCGGCAGCTGCCGCGCGGGGATACCTCTGTGGCGCTTGTGACCACTGGCGGGGGAATGCTGCTGGATGGTCGGGCAGTCAGCCTCACCTTTGAACCTGCGCCGCTGGTGACGCCACACATGACATACAAAGGGGGGCATCTCTCGGGCATCGCAATCGACGGCACCGAGGTGACTATCGCTGCCGACCGAGGGCCGTTGCAAGGTGGGCGGCTTGGCGCATTGTTCGACATTCGGGATCGCGCGGCGGTTGAGGTGAATGCAAAGCTCGATGTGCTGGCACGCGATCTGGTGGAGCGATTTCAGGAACCGGGCCTGGACGCGACGCGCGCGCCTAACGCGCCGGGTTTCCTGACAGATGCGGGCACTGCCTTTGCGGCAGAAAACGAGCCGGGCATTGCCAACCGGATCGCAGTCACACGTCTTGTCGATCCCGCCCAAGGGGGCGCCCTTTTCCGGATTCGAGACGGTCTCGGGGCGCCGCTCGCCGGGCCACCAGGCAGCGGGGCGCTACTTGGAGCGTTGAGCCGCGCCTTGACGCAGTCCAGCAGTTTGCCGTCCGGCCTTTTGGGAGGTGGCACGCGCTCTGTCGCCGATCATGCCGCCACCCTGATTTCAAGCCTCTCTCTAGAGCGGGTCGCAACTGAAGAACGCCAGAGCTTTGCCACGGGTCAGGCCGCAGAGTTCAGGGCGCAAGAATTGGCCACCGGCGTAGACAGCGACGCGGAACTGCAGCGCCTCTTGCTTGTGGAGCAGGCGTTCGGCGCCAATGCCCGCATGATCCAGACGATTGATGACATGCTTGATACCCTGTTGAGGATATGACCATGAATTTTCAGACCATTGGTGATCTTGCCCAATCCTTTGCGCTGCGCCGGCAAGGCGTGGACCTACGCCAGCAACTGGACCGCCTTGGGCTGGAGTTGAGCAGCGGACGGGCTGCGGACCTTGGGCGGCACCTGTCGGGAAACTTCCTGCCACTGGCCGATATCGAGCACGAGTTGGTGCTCTTGTCGGGGCATCGTACGGCCGCACGCGAGGCCGCAACCGATACAGAGGTTATGCAGGCCTCCCTCGCCCGTGTGCAGAGCGCAACCACCGAGTTGGCGGCGCAGGCCATCACCCTCGGGACGGCAGGTACAACTCGCCAAGTCTCAGACCTTGCCGCGACTGCTGCTCAGACCATGGGCTCTCTTATCGGGTCTCTTAACACCGAGGTCGCCGGTCGTTCCCTGTTTTCTGGCGCGCAGACCGAAACAAGCCCGCTGGCCCCAGCCGAAATTCTGCTGTCCGAGGTGCGAAGCGCACTCATTGGGGCCACGAACGCCGCAGAGGTCCAAAGCCGACTGGATATCTTTTTTGATAGTTCCACAGGCGGATTTCTGGCCTCGATTTATCAGGGGGGGAATAGCGAGGGCGCCACTTACAGGCTTGGCTCGGGCGAGTCTGTGGCTCTTGATATCCGGGCTGATGATAAGGGCTTGCGCGAGGCGCTCAAGCAGGTGACCCTGATCGCCGTCAGCGATGATTCAGATCTTTCCCTAGGGTTGGATGATCGGATCGGCCTTGCCTCGGGGGCGGGTGTCGCGCTCTTGGCGCATCAGGATGTGCTGACCGAAATGCGCGCCAGTCTCGGTCAAGCTGAGAACCGGATCGCGCAATCGACCGTGCGCATCGCCACTGAAATCACCAGTTTCGAGATTGCGCGCGCGGAACTGATCTCAGTGGACGCGTTCGAGACAGCGGTCGAATTGGAGCAGGTGCAATTCCAATTGGAGTCCCTATATACCGTCACGGCGCGCGCGTCGCGCCTCAGCCTCTTGAATTTCCTACCATGAGTCTCTGGTTGCAAATCGTCAGGGGGATTGCGACTCTGGCTCTTGCGGTCGCTGGCGTGGCGGCATCCGCCAGCCCTATCCGGATCAAGGATCTGGTCGAATTCGACGGGGTGCGCGGCAATGATCTTGTGGGTTATGGCCTTGTTGTGGGCCTGAATGGCACGGGGGACGGGCTGCGCAACGCGCCGTTCACAGAAGAGATAATGTCGAACATTCTCGAACGCCTCGGGATAAACGTCTCGGGGGAGCAATTTCGACCCAAGAATGTCGCTGCAGTCTTTGTCACCGCGGAATTACCCCCCTTTGCCCGGGCTGGGGGCCAGATCGACGTAACCATATCCGCTATTGGTGATGCCAAGAGCCTGTTGGGCGGAACCCTTGTGATGACGCCCCTGAATGCGGCCGATGGTCAGATCTATGCCGTGGCTCAGGGTACCATAATCGCGGGCGGTGTGGCCGCCCAAGGGGATGCGGGCGGGGTTGTGCAAGGGGTGCCGACGGCGGGCGTGATTCCCTCTGGTGCGCGGGTCGAACGCGAAATCGACTTTGACTTTACCGCGCTGGATTCGGTGCGTCTTGCCCTGAGAGAGCCGGATTTTACCACGGCTGCGCGGATCGAGAGAGCGATCAATGGCACCCTCGGCCGCGACGCGGCCTTTATGCTTGACGCGGGCACTGTGCAATTGACGCTCTCGCGCATGCGTGCCGCTTCGCCTGCCCATGCGCTTGGCCAGATCGAGAATATTCTGGTCGAACCCGAGCGCAAGGCGCGAGTGGTGGTGGATCAACGCTCCGGCACGATCGTAATGGGGCAAGATGTCCGAATATCGCGGGTGGCCGTATCGCAGGGCAATCTGACCCTGCGCATTCAGGAAACGCCACTGGTGATCCAGCCCAATCCCTTTGCCCAAGGCGAGACAGTTGTGGTGCCGCGCACGCAGGCGGGGATAGAAGAAGAGCCGGGGATCGGATTGGCTGAGGTTTTGCCCGGAACCTCACTCTCGGAGGTGATTGCGGGCTTGAATGCGCTGGGTGTGGCCCCGCGAGACATGATCGATATACTCAAGAGTATCAAAGCGGCCGGGGCGCTGCATGCCGAATTCGTCGTGCGATGAGGGCGCGGCGGTTTGGGGCCGAGATCCGGGGATCACCCCGCCTTGAGCGCCTCGAGACCAATGCGCACGGCGCGATTTGGGTTCTGCGCCAGAATTTTCGCCCCAAGCCTTTCGGCAAGTTTGGTGTGCCCTTTGACAACGGCGCGGTTGAACAATTCGCGTTGGTAGCGTGGCAAGTCGCGCCGGGCGCGCAGCAGGCGATAATAGTCCTGCGGGGTCAGAGTGCCGTTCAGGGCCCCAAGGATGATCGGGCTGAGAATACCCATCTGATTGAGCGCGCTGCCCAACCGATGCCCCAGAAGGGGCGCGCGCAGATGCTGTACATTCGGATGTTGGAAGCGTGTTGCATGTTGCGCATCGAGCGGCTCATAGGGATCATAGAGGATCGATACACGATGGGCCGCACGACTGACCTCGGCGGCATCCCCGTATTTTCCGGTAAAATCCCTATCCCACACAGTCTTGTAGCGGGTTTCCCAAGGGACGATGGATCTGTCGACCGTGCTCTGAGGCGAGATCGCAACCACATCACAACCGGGTGCCGCCGGCGCAAAGGCACAGGCCGCATAGCCCCCCATCGAAGCACCATAGAACACCACCCGGCGAAATTGTTTGAAGAAGCCTTCTTGCTGGAGCGTGTCGAACTGATCGCAAACCCATGGCTCGCGATACCATGTCCAGCCGCCTGCCAGAACGCCCAACATCGACCAGCCTTGGTCCTGAATGAAATTGTATCCCCAAGGGCGCCGATCCTCGCGCTTGGTCATGGCGATATCGAGATTGTCGAATGTGACAACCAGCGTATCCGGATCGCGGGGCATGAAGAGAAAGCTGTGCCCCTCTGGTCCCGCACGATACCAGCCGTCCCGTCCGGCCAACTGATGCGCGATCTGGTCCCAGTTGTCTTCGGTCGGTGCAACCTCTGGCGCCTTGGGCTGGAGACGAATGCGGGTGATCGGATGCCCGTCATCCTCGCGCGTCGAGAGGGCTGTGTAGGTGCCAAACGCCTTCAGAAACGGAAACGCCCCCGAGCCTTTGCGCACATCCATGAAGACGCGACTGTCCGCATGCAGACAGCGTTCGAGGAATTTCCCAAGGAACGGCACGTTGTGACGGTCGCCAAAGCCCGAGAGATTGCATAAGACATCCACCGGGCGCAGGTCCGACTCTGCGCGCAGGACCCGGATGCGGTCGGGGCTTACATCATTCTCGATCAGGAATGACATATAGCCCGCCAGCCATTCCTGATCACCGTCTTTGAATTTGCCGCGGCGGTTGCAGTTGATCAGCTGGATGTCGCAATCGAACTTGTGGTGCAGGGCCAGCATGAACCCGCGGGCCTGTCCGGTCAGATCTGCCGCTACCGTGACAGTGTCGAGGTCCAACTCGTCGATCAGGGCCCCTTCGAAAGTTGTGTTGCCACGCCCCTTGATCGGCGCCAGTGCTGGCGTGATGCCGGTCTCCTGCACCAGCTTCTCCAGATAGGATCCTTTGGGCGGAAGGCCGTTGTGAATATTGCCCAATTGACGCTTGTTCGAGGCCCAGAGGTGCAGCGCCGTGGTTTCCGGCGTGATCAGCCCCTCCGCCAGCTCCGCCCGCCGCAGGAACTTGAATCGTTCCGGAAAGGTGATCGGGTAAAAGGCGTTGAGCGGCTGCACATGCTCTTCCAGGCCCAATGCATGGACATAATGCGTGATCATCATCGGCCCCCAAACGCCCCAGGGTTGCTGCGAAACATGCACCGGTTTGCCCTTTTGCGCCTGTTTGCGCATCATCTCTTGCCGCTTGCGGGGCAGAAAAGGGGCGATGGAATAGCGATCCGACGTAAATTCCAGCATCTGCGCCAGAATCTCGCTGTCGGCGGGCAGGCCCAGCACCGCGTTGTTCACGCGACGCTCGCCCGGCAATTCATAGCCCAACACATAGTCGCTGTCATAGTCCATCGGGCGATGGCAATAGACATCGGTATCCACCCAGATCATGCCGGGGCATTTGTGGATCATGTGCAGGCGAAACCAGTCGGCAAAGAGTGCGTAGCTGTTCTTCTGCTCGTATTTTATGAAATCTTCGGTGTCGATGATCTCGCGCCCGTCGCGAAAGATGACCCCTGCGGGCATGTTCGGGATAGGTTCATAAGCGAAGAGGGTGATCTTCTGACCCTTGTCCACAAAGGACTTGAGGCAAATCTGTTCCAACCAACTCAGTGCACCGCCAATCCAGAGTGTTCCAACCTCGCGTATCCGTGCCACCAGAAACTCTCCTTTTAGCGCGCCATATCGCCGGCACAGTGCGATTTTGAGCAGATTAGACGCTCTGACCGGGTTTGTGAATCGTCAGAATGGGGGGCGTTGGCGAAATTGCGGGGTCGTGTCAGCGCCGCCATGCGGCTTGTCTTGGCGGGGATGCCCACGTTAAGGTGTCATCAAAACAAGGCGGCCAGATGGCGCACGTAAAGAGGCGGATATGAGCACAGAGACCTATACCGTCGTCTCGACGATGAAGAACGAGGCGCCCTATATCCTCGAATGGGTGGCGCATTACAAAACGCTCGGCTTCGATCATATTCTGGTCTGCACCAACGATTGCACCGATACGACGGTTGAGATCCTGCGGCGGCTGCAAGAGATGGGCCATGTCACGCAGCATGACACAGTTGTGCGCAAGGCGGGCATCCACCGCAGCGCCCTGCGGCAGGCCAGCCGCCGCTATGACATCGTGTTAAATGCCGCTTGGATTTTTGTGTGCGATGTCGACGAATTCCTCAATATTCATCTGGGTGACGGTTCTGTACGGGCGCTGGTCCAAGGGTCCGGCGCGGATGCGGATGTGATTTCGGTGCCGTGGCGTGTATTCGGACCGAATGGTGTCGGCCAGTTCGTCGACAAGCCCGTGACCGAACAATTCACCAAGGGCGAATATGAATGGGACGCCGAGACGCGGCCCAGTACCGGCAAGTTCGTCAAATCTCTCTACACCAATCAGCACAAGTTCCTGCGGATGGGCCTGCATGCGCCGGTGTCGCGGGAGGAGCATATTGCCACCGTCCGACGCGTGCTGCCCGGCGGCCTTGATTATGTCGTGAACGGGCGTCGCACGGACAATCCGCCTCTTTTTACGCATGCACAGGTGAACCACTATGCGTTGCGCTCGATGGACAGCTTCTTGGTCAAGCGTGCGCGCGGGCGGGCCAACCATTCGCATCACGTTCTGGGTAAGGAATATTGGGACAAGTTCAACCTGAACGATGAAACCGATGGGTCGATTGCGCGTTATGGCGAACAAACCTCGGAATGGCTGGAGCGTTTCAAACGGGATCCACAGTTGGCAGACTTGCACGCCAAAGGGGTTGAGTGGCACCGACGCAAGGCTGCGTCATTGCGGATGGACCCCGATATGGACGAGCTTGTAGAGGCGATTTCAGCCGATTTCGGCTAATGTGCGGTATCGCCTTGCAATTCCACGGTAAAGAACCACTCAGCCGTGGGGTCGCGTGATGCAACCTCGTCAGGGATCACGCCCGGACCGGATAGAAAGACATTCGATCCAAAGTGGCCGTGCAACCGCGACAGGCGTTCCATGCGGGGGCTGGTCAACTCCGCGAAGAAATTGCTGTAATTCTCGGTCGCGCGCAATTCGTCGATCTTTGCGCGGTGGCAGGCAACCGAATGGTGATGCGCTGCGGCAATTTCGGGGTCCTGCATCAGCCGATCCAATTCGGCCCGCATCATCGCAAGGCGCGGTTGAATAGAGAGGTCCTCTTGGAAATTGTTGTTCATGCGAAACCAGTAGGCGAGGCCTTGGTCGCGGTCCACATGGTTCACCCGGCCCCTATCACGCTTGACCAAAAAACTCTCGGCAGAGCGGACGGCGTAGTGATTGAGTTGCACGAGGTCGTAGCCATAGGTCTCGATCGTTGAGC
The DNA here is from genome assembly GCF_963972555.1 of uncultured Roseovarius sp. Taxonomy (NCBI): domain Bacteria; kingdom Pseudomonadati; phylum Pseudomonadota; class Alphaproteobacteria; order Rhodobacterales; family Roseobacteraceae; genus Roseovarius; species uncultured Roseovarius sp. Next base: position 14,988 of record NZ_CAXAUM010000012.1, on the reverse strand, counting down.
GCCAGCCATTGCGATACATTTCGCGCGGCAGGGGCTTGCCCGATCCGTTTACCCAGTTGATCTCTTCCCAGAGTTGCGGGTTAAGCCCCTTGGGGCGATGTACCCCCAGTTTCTTGAACAAGCCGATATTCTGGAACAGGGTCTTGAGTCCCCAAGCCTGATGCGGCTTGCGCGCAAATTCCGGGGCGCAGCGCAGGAATTGTTCGGTAATGGGGCGATCGACATAGTCTCGAACATCGCCATTTCCAAAAAGCCGCCATGTCATCGCGATCATGTTGGCCTCTGGCACCGCCTTGAATAGCGCATCAAGCGTGCCGTCGCCGATCTTGATGTTGATGTACTCGTCCACGTCGATGCATGTAATCCAAGTGGCAGATTTGATCAGCAGCTCGCTCTCGGCGGATTGCAGAGCGGCATGTTGCGGGGGCAAGCCCATCTCGCGAAAGCGGTTGTCGCGGTGCTGTACCAATCCCTTGCGCTCCAGCAGTTGAAGCATGGTGTCGGTGCCGTCGACACAGTCGTTGGTGTAGACGAGGATGTCATCGAACCCTATCGCGCGGTGATAGGCCAGCCATTCGAGGATAAAAGGGCCTTCATTCTTCATCGTCGTAATGATCGCCGCGCGCCCGCGCCCGCAATGCAGCGGATCAGGGGCGATTTCGGGCATGCGCACCGGAGTATGGTCAAAGTAGGATTGCGCACGTTCCAGCAGCGGTGGATGCTCGATCAACGAGGATTTCGGCACGATCCGCGAGATCGATTGGGTTGGGTGGCGCAGCGCCATGTGCCGATAAAACCCCTGCGTGCGCGCCGCATCGGGGCGGGCATTGCCCACCCGCAGCAGACGCCAGACCGCATCCTTGGGCAGTTTCGCGGGCGCGAGGCACCAGCGCTGCCGCCCGCCGCCCGAATCGAATTGAACGCAGATATGATCGGCAAAGCGCGTGGGTTGACCATTGCGCACGCGCCAAGGATAGCAATGTCGCCCGATAAGCGCGATCAGTCCCCCGCGAGCGGCAACCGCACTGTCAAAGATCGTCTCGGGCCCTGTCGCGATCAGATCGTGAACGTCGATATTGGCCACGGCGCGGGCCTCTGCCAGAAAGCGGTGACGGGCAATTTCGTAATAGCTGAGCGCTCCGAGGGGCGACTCCCATGGTGCGGGCGCGGGGATTTCCATCCGGTCCTTGCCCGGCGCCTCTGGCACGCAAAAGGGATGCGCTTCGGGCGGGGCATCGGGATATCCCAGCGGCTGATCGCTCGTGAGCAGGATCACCGAGATGTCGAGGCCGCTCTCGCGGAGGCCGTCTCGCAGCGCGGGGGCAAATTCGCGGTCCGAGCCGGGACGCGCACGGTCGAGGATCACGGCACCCGTCATCCGCTGCTGATCGGCGTGGAACGCCAGCCATGTCAGAACGGTGGCGGCATCCTCTCCGTTGCGCACGGCAGCGATGGTGTCGCGCCCTTCAAGCAGGGATAATTCGGCTTCGGCTGGGGTCACGTCCATCACGCCGTTGGGCGTTTGAAACGCAAGGCGGCCTTCGGGCACGGAATAGACGAGGATAGGCGCACTGCCCACGCTCATTTCTGCTAGGAGCACGGCACCCTTTGGGGGTTCTATCAGGGCAGGGTCAACTTTGGGGGCTAAAAACAGTGTTATTCGCCGCTCGCCCTCGTGACGCGTTTCGACGGCATCGAGTAGGGCACCCCCCTCGAACATTTGGCTCGCCATACGGCGTTCGATCACTTGCCCGGTCATGAGTCGGTGCCACCTCTGGTCAAGTGCAGCTGTGCGGCCAAAAAGGCGTGCCCCTCTTCGGCGGAGGGGGGCGTGCTACCGGTTAGAAAGCCCACTCTGAACGCCAGGCGAACATAATCAATATCCTGCATCAGCGTTTGATAGCGGTTTGTGTGTGCCTGAAGACAGGCCGCATGCGCCGCTGCGACACCGGGTATGGCCATGAGTTGCTCGAACTCTTGCCGGGTCTGTCGCATCATGGGCATAATCTCTGTGGCGTCGACTGTATTCCAGTTGCGTTCGGCCCAATAGGCGATCCCGATTTCGCGGTCCATATGATTGGGCAATCCACGGGCACGCTTGAGCATGAATTCCTCGACCGAGCGGAGCGAATAGTGGTTGAGCCACGCCAATGCTGGGGCGTTGAGTGCGCCATAGAGCGAGATTGCGCTGTCACTGACCGCGAACCCCTCGGCAAGATGCCTGCCGTCCGGACCGATCCACCTTGCCGCATGAGCTTGGCGTGCGCGTGGGCGGTGGACGCCGGGCTGCCGAAAGGCACGCGGCCGGTGCAGCGTCTTGAAGAGATGGGCCAGCGGGAAATGCAGATCAAATGGTGCCGCGCGGGTGAAACGCTCTGGTGTCAGGCCTGCGGCACGTCGCTTGTGGCCGCCTGAGCCGAACAATCGCCACGGCAGGGCGAGGGCGTCGAATTGCCCGGCAAGCCGTTCGTAATCTGCAAGCAGGTCGTGCAGACTGTTGAAATGACCACACAGAAATTCGTCGCAGTCAAAGAAGAGCGCCCAGTCGGCCTTTTTGTACTCTTCGGTGTCGCGCAGGTGGCGCAACGCTTGCCATTGCACGGATTTGCCACCTTTTGGGGAAAATTCCACATGCAATATCCGCGGGTCCTGAGTGAGGAGGTTCAGCAATGCCGCGCTGCCATCGGTGCAGTCATGGCTGTAAACCAGCATCCTGTCAAAACCGAGGGCTAGATGGTGCGCCAGCCATTCAACGACATAGGGGCCATCATCGTGCAGACAGGTCATTCCCAGAATAGTCAATGCGATCCCCTGCTGTCTGGCTCGTATGGTTGGCGCGCTGATGGACACTATAGACAGGGCTGTGGATCAAAGTCACCCGAAGGGCGATGTCCTTTCGAAAATTCTCTTTCCGACTCGCAGGTGCGGCGGGCTGTGTTCACAGTGCGGCTTGGGTTGGTTCGCTAGAGGTATCCGCGCACAAGGCTTTCTGCGATCAGTGTCCAACCATCGGCAATAACAAAGAACGCCAGCTTGAAGGGCAAAGAGACGATGGCGGGCGGGACCATCATCATACCCATCGACATCAGGATGGCCGCGACCACAAGGTCGATGATCAAAAAGGGTAGAAAAACCAGAAAGCCAATTTGAAAGGCGCGTGCGATTTCCGAGAGCATGAAACTGGGAATAAGGATCGAGAGCGGCGCGTCCGGCCCTGCTGGAACGGTGGCTTTCTCTGGGCGCAGGGCGGCTATGGTTGCCAAAGTGTCAGGGTCTACGCGGCCGAACATGAACACCCGAAATGGTGCCAGTGTCCGCTCGATGGCGAGGTCGGTGGACAGGCGTTCCTGCAATAGCGGCTCGATCCCGGTCTCCCAAGCTTGGGTAAAGACGGGCTCCATCACGAAAAAGGTGAGAAAGAGCGCGAGACTCACGATCAGCATGTTCGGCGGGGATTGTTGCAGGCCGATCCCTTGTCTCAGGATAGAGAGAACCGTGACGACAAAGGGAAAGCACGTCACCATGATGGCAAGACCCGGCGCGAGGCTGAGCACCGTAATCAAGGCGATCAGTTGTAGCGTGCGTGCCGAGAGTGAGGCACCGTCACCCAAAGACAGGGTCAGATCCTGTGCCGCTGCACCGGAGGCATGCCCAGTCAGCAAAAGGACGCTCAGTCCGATGAGGATCAGACCTGCCCTCATCATAAACCATCCTGCAAATTAGCGACCTCTGTCACACGCACGGCAATCTGACCGTGTTGATCGCCTGCGATCTCTTCGAGTTGACCGCGCGCGATCAGGCGCTCGCCCACGTAGAGTTCGACAGCATCGTCAACACGCCGGTCGAGGATAAGAACCGCATTCTTGCCAAGTTTCAGAAGGTCCCGGATCAGCGGGCGCGCCTTTCCGACCGACACAGTGATCTCGATCGGGACCGAGGAAAACGGATTTTGCAGATCGTTGGGATAGGTTTCATTGCCGCCATTTTTGTCATCCATCATGCCACTATCCTTTGATTTTGCTGAAAAAATCCGGATATCGCGTGCTCAATTCTTAGCAGGACGTCCGGCATATCGAGGGCGCGTTCGCTCTCGCCCAAGCGCACGAAAACCTGGCCGCCTGCCAAGGTTTGATCCTCTGTCAAGGTGCAGGCAAGATCAGGCATCTCGGCGCTCAGGCGGCGCAGGATCGCGAGGTCCGTGGGGCCGGCTGTAAGCTGAACCGGCTGACGCCCGTTGGCTTCGAGCAAGTCGTGGAGGATTTCGGTCACATGCGGGACCAGCATCGCGTGACTGAGCGGTGGTAGGACCGTTTCTGTGATCTGCTGTAAAAGCCGTTGCATCGCCTCCATGATCTCGGCGCGCACTTCTTCATAGGTAAAGCCGATGTCCTGCAGGTTCTGGACAAGATCGGCGGTGATCCTGCGGCCATCCTCGACCTGCGATTTCACACAATCGTCCCACCCCGCCTGATAGCCTTTCTCGAAGGCTGCGAGGCGTTCTTCCTCGAGCGAGACATCCGTGATCGCGACGGGCTTGCCCTGAGAAAGCGATCCGAAATCGTTCAAGAGATGTGCAATCGACATCAAACCCTCTCCTCTTCGCCTTCCAGCCAGTTGCGCAGGATTTCAACCGTTTCCTCTTGGCGTTGACCGATCAGCGCGCGCAGGCGTGCGACCGGATCGTCTGTGCTGTCATCAAGACGCTGGCGCAGACCTGCTTGCGGTGTCTCTGACACATCGGACAGACCGGCGACGTCGATGTCGCCGTCGTCGATCACGCCAGAAAGGGGCGTGAGCGCAGGCTCTGGCTCCGGAACCCGCCGTGCTGGGGCGTTCAGTTGAGAGGCGGGCTGAAGGGCGGGGCGCGAGAGGATCGGACGCAGTACAAAAAGGCCCAGCACAAGAGCTACGATGGCCAGAACCAGCGATTGCACCAAGGTCATCGTGTCGATGGCAAGACGCTCAAGCAAGCCTGTTTCGACGAGCGTACCGACAGGCTCGGTAGGTTGGAATTGCAAGCTGCGAATCGTCAACGCGTCGCCGCGCGCTTCGTCCAGACCCACCGCAGAAGCAACGAGATCGCTAAGCGCGGTCAGCTCCTCTGCGGGGCGCGGCGCAAAGATTGGTGTGCCGCTTGCGTCGGGGGTGATGATCCCGTTGATCAGAACCGCAACTGTCATGCGCTTGATCGCACCGGGTTGCTGGATGATCTCGCGCTCGGTGCTGGACACTTCGTAGTTCACGCGTTCGCGCGTCTCGGTGTTCTCGCTGGCCGATGTTCCGCCTGCGGCCGCATCCCCGTCCGGCAGGTTGGAGGCGACTGTAACGCTAGTGTCGCTGCCGCTTGAGGTATTCGCGCGTTCTTCGGTATCCGTGCTTATGGCAACACGCCCTTCGGGGTCAAATCGCCGCTCGCGGGTCGATTCGGTTTGCGTGACGGTTTCTAGAGCGATCTCGACGACTGCATTGCCTGGCCCGACGCGCGCCTCAAGCAGACGCTGTGCGCGTAGGCGCAAACCCTCTGCGCGTTCATCCGAGGTGTTGGCCTTGGTTTCCTCGGTACCGCTCACCAAGGCCCCCTCAGCATCAATGATGGAAACATCGTCAGGCGTAAGATCGGCAACCGCAGATGCGACGAGAAATTGCAGCGCGCGCGCATGTTTGGCGGAGATCTCGGCCCCGTTTGTGGTAATCGACACAGAAGCGGACCTGCGTATATTTCGCTGAAATGGATTGGCACCGGTCGAGGCGATATGAACCCGTGCCGCCAGAATCGCCGGATGCGAGACGATCGTACGCGCCAATTCACCTTCCTTGGCGCGCCAGTAGGCTGCGTCGAACATCTGTGATGTGGTGCCAAAGCCCGACAAACCATCGAGCAGCTCATAGCCGCTCGTGCCCGAGCGCGGGAGACCCTCGCCGGCCAGGATCATGCGCAGTTCATCCCGCCGAGTCGCGTCGACGAGAATCGCATCGTTGCGCACTTGATATTGGACCCCTTGCTGCTCAAGCGCCGCGACAACCTCGCCCGCAGCCCCACTTTCGAGGCCTGCGTAAAGCAAGGTCATGCTGGGCGTGGATGCCATGCGTGCAAGGGCCAGAACCGCCCAGAACATCACGACTGCCGCGCCGATGACGATGATGCGATTGCGCAGGGTCAGCGCTTTCCAGAGTTTCGTGATCTGCTGCACAGCATGCCCTCCGCTACCTTGAGTTCCAGTAATGTTCCGATGTCATCATTCCTGCATCAGGCTTAACAATCGGTTAGTTTCTGTGGGTCTATAAGGGTTTATCGACAGCAGGATGGATGAGCATGCCAGAGACTGGAGAATTGGAGACAACAGCCGTGGCGAGGCCGTCAAAGAGGCCATTGATGATCGGACTGGTCTTGTCGCTCTTGGGGGCGACCGCGGGATTTTACACCATGTGGTCTGGCTTGATCCCGCTTGGCGGGGGTCACGAACCTGTTGCCGAGGCGCCTGTTGAAGGGGCGACCGATCCCGGCCTGCCGACAGTTGAATTGGCCTTTGTGCCGGTGGTTCCTGTGGTTGTTTCGGTGGGGCAGGGGGCCGCGCGGTCGCATCTGCGATTCGCCGCTGAACTGGAGGTGAAGGCCGCCCACAAGTCGCATGTCGAAAAGCTGATGCCGCGCATCGTCGATGTGACGAATACCTATCTGCGCGCGCTCAAGCTAGCGGATCTCGAAGACGCTCAGGCCTTGATTCGCCTGCGCGCGCAGCTTTTGCGCCGCATGCAGGTCGTGACCGGGGCCGGGCGGATCAACGATCTGTTGATCATGGAATTCGTTTTGAACTGAGGAGCGCGCATATGGAAATGATTTCGGATATTTTGCTCGTTGCGGGCGCAATCGGGGCGGGGGTCTATTGCTTTGTGCTGGCCCGACGGCTCAACCATTTCAACGATCTCGAAACCGGCATGGGCGGTGCGGTGGCGGTGCTTTCGGCGCAGGTTGACGATCTGACACGAACGCTTCAGGCGGCGCGGCAGACGGCGGACGGGTCCACCCGTTCTCTTGTTAACGTCACTGAACGTGCCGAAGATGTGGCACGGCGGCTCGAGCTTCTGGTGGCTGCGATGCACGATCTGCCCCATCAAGAGGGACCACCCCCACCTCATCGCCAAAAGCCCGTCAGCCCCCCGGTTGCCGAGACTGGGCCCGTTTTCAAGCGCCATCACGAACCGGCGCGAGGGGCTGCCCAATGATCTGGCGCTCCTCCTCAACCAAGCCATCTGCGCGATCAAGACCCGCACGCGGCGTGCTTTTAATTCTCTCGACCTTTTTGATGGCATCAGCCTTGCTGCGGTTTGGCGATGGTATCGGCGGGGCCTTTGCCCTCGCGTCAGAGCCGATAGAAGAGAGCAGCACGCTTCCCGCAAAGGACTGCGAAACGCCGGAAGATATGAAAGTCCTGCTTGAAGCGCTGCAAGAGCGCGGGCGCGCGCTTGAGGAGCGAGAGGCGGCCGTGCGAAACAGGGAACAAGCCCTCAAACTGGTCGAGCAGGAGGTTGGCCAAAAGATCACGGCACTGACGTCTGCCGAAGAGGATTTGCGCCGCATGATCGCGCTCACGGAAAATGCCGCTGAGAATGACGTGGTGCAGCTCACCAAGGTCTACGAGTCGATGAAGCCCAAACAGGCGGCCGCACTCTTTGAGGAAATGGACCCGGTCTTTGCTGCCGGATTCCTTGCCCGCATGCGCCCCGACTCCGCGGCCGATGTGCTCGCTGGGCTGTCGCCCGGTGCGGCACATGGCATCAGCGTGATCCTCGCGGGGCGCAATGCCACCGCGCCTCGGGAATGAAGGCGGACCGTCAGGGTTTGTTAACGGCTTGATGGCAGTCTCGGATCAGGGATTGCCTTTGGGGAACACGATGGTCGGGATTATCGGGATTGTCATAATTTTCGTCATGGTCTTTGGTGGTTATATGGCCGCCGGGGGCAAGCTTGGGATCATACTCAAGGCGTTGCCGTTCGAATTCATGATGATCGGTGGGGCGGCTATCGGAGCCTTTCTCATTAGTAATGACGGACCTGCGATCAAGCACACACTCAGAGATGTGGCCAAGGTCTTCAAGGGACCGAAATGGAAGCCGCAGGATTACCGGGATTTGCTCTGTCTTTTATTCGAGTTGATCCGTTTGGGTCGGCAGAACCCAATCGCCGTCGAAGAGCATATCGAGGCCCCAAAGGATTCGGCAATCTTCTCGAAATACCCCAAGATTTTGGCCGATGCAGAGGCTGTGGCCCTGATCAGCGACACGCTGCGCTCGGCCTCCATGAATTATGACGATCCGCATCAGGTGGAAGAGGTTCTGGAAAAGCGGATGGAGGCCACTCTTCACCATGCCCTGCACTCGAGCCATGCCCTGCAAACCATGGCCGATGGCTTGCCCGCTTTGGGGATTGTTGCCGCTGTCCTGGGGGTCATCAAGACGATGGCGTCGATTGACCAGCCACCGGAAATCCTTGGCAAGATGATTGGTGGCGCGTTGGTTGGGACCTTTTTGGGCGTCTTCCTCTCGTACGGGCTGGTCGGGCCCTTCGCGGCCAAAGTCAAGGACGTGGTCGAGGAGGACGGGCATTTCTATCAACTGATCCGCGAAGTGCTGGTGGCCAATCTGCATAACCATGCCACAAATATCTGCATTGAAGTGGGGCGGCAAAACACACCAAACCACAAGCGTCCAAGTTTCAACGAGTTGGAAGAGGCATTGAAATCTCTCAAGCAGGAGGCGGCATGATCCGGGCGTGGGTCACAGTGTTGTTCCTGTCTCTATGGGCCATTCCAGCGCTTGCTCAAAACGTTGTGGTGCGCTCGGGAGAGCATGAGGGGTTTACGCGGCTGGTGCTGGATTTTCCAGCGCGACGCGACTGGCAGGGCCAAGCCCGCGAGGATGGCATCACGATTACCTTTTCCGGCCAGAGCCCCGCATTTGACCTGAGCCGAGCCTTTGACCGGCTGACCCAAGGGCGGCTTGCCGCGATTGACGCTCCGGACGGCTCTGGACAACTGGACCTGACATTTGGCTGTGACTGCACAACGCGGACGTTCTGGCATTCCGGGTCTATGCTGGTGATTGACATTCTCACATTTGCCACCACCGAAATGCCGCCGGCGCAAACAAAGGAAGCGCGTGCGGCAGAGGACGAGACCGCTGGCCTCGTGCTGTCGATGATGGCGCGGCCCGAGTCTTCGGCGGCCAGATTGGTGGCATCGGGCATAGCCCCGCCTCTAGGCATGACGCAGACCGGCATGCCTCCCATCGCGTCTGCGCCGGATGATATATTGCGGACGGCGCGGCGGACCCTTCTGGAGCAGATCGCCCAGTCAGCCAATCAGGGACTGGTCGAGCCTGTACGCTTGCTCGACCATGTTGCAGAGCCATTGTCCCCCCCAACACCTCTAAGTGCGACGGTCGAGACTATGCCGCCTGACGACATGGCACCGGGTACCGAGTCTCGCTTGATCAAAGTTTTGCCTTTGGCCCCGGGCGACAATCTCCGGGTGATGGGCGCAATCGACGGCGCTCCAAAACTGGCCTTGTTCTCTGCGCCGTCCGACACACCCACGACCGCCTGTCTGCCAGAGGCCACTCTGGACGTCGCGACCTGGGGAGAACGGGCACCGCTACCGGAGCAGATAGGTGATCTCTGTCCTCGACTTTCGGGGGAATTCGATGTTGTCGATCCAGAAATCGCGCTGCAACTTGCAAGGCTCTACATCTATTTCGGATTTGGCCGAGAGGCGCTGCAAGTGGTGTCGTTGATCCCGTCTGATGCCCAGGAGGTCTCGGTTCTCCTAGAATTGGCGGCGGTGGTTGACGACCCAGATGTCGCGCCATCAGTGACCCGCCTCAAGCAAGATCTGGGATGCAGTGGGCGCAGCGCCTTATGGGCTGCGCTGGCGCATGAGGCAATTCCAGAGGGCGAATTGCTCGACCATCCGGCGATCCTACGTGGGTTTGCAGAATTACCCGAGCACCTGCGTCGACATCTTGGCCCGACGCTTGCCCGCAAGCTGCTGGCGGCCAAGCATCGTGAAACATCGGATATGATCTTGCGGGGTCTTGCGCCGACGCACTTGCCGGGCACCGCAGGCGAAAAAATCGCAAGAGCAGAGCTTGCGATGGCAGACGATGATTTCGACGCGGCCGAGCAAAGCCTGAAAGGCTCTTTGTCGCGGAATGATGCGGACTCTGCGCAGGCTCTGTCAGTTCTGATCAAATCCCGAATCTCTCGGGGGCAAGCCATAGACTACGACACCGCACAACTGGCCGCCGCTCTCTATCAAGAGGCCCGTGGAACCCCGCTGGGTCAAGACCTTGGGCGCTCTTATTTGCTGGCTCTGACCGCATCGCGATCCTACCACGAAGCCTTTGCTGAATTTGATCGCGTCAGCCCTGATTTGCCGATCGAAACGGCAAAGGAAACGCGCAATGAGATGTTGCACCTGCTTGTCGCACATGCCGAGGATCTGGCGTTCCTCCGACAGACCCTGAATGAGCCTAAGGCAAATTTCTCAATGATGCCTGCCGATCTGAACCGGCGGATCGTGGAGCGCGTGTTGACCTTGGGGTTTGCCGATCTTGCGGATGCGCTTCTCAATACGGCACCGCCGCCGGAAAAAGACCCGCAGTATCGGCTCTTGAAGGCAGAAATTGCGCTGGCCCGGGGACGTCCGCACCTCGTGGAGGCAGAGATCATCGGTCTTGCCTCGCCTGAGGCCGACACCCTGCGCGCCCGCGCCCGGACCGCTCTTGGAGATTACGCCGGAGCAATGCGCTATGCAAAGGGGCTTAAAGATGAGGCCGCAAAGCAGAAAGCCGCATGGCTTTCACGGGATTGGCAAAGTCTCTTGTCCTCGGGTGACCCGTCGCAGCAAAAGCTGGCCCAAGCCATGACGCAAGCTGCGCCAGACAAATCCGGCGGAGTTCTGTCTTTCAATCGACAATTGATTGATCAAAGCGTTGCTGCCCGCTCCGCTTTGAGCGCGCTGTTGGCGAGTACCGAAATTTCCATTTCCCCCTGACAATCGGGCAACAAGTTACCGAATCGCAAGAGATAGGGCGCAGGCTGGTCGTGGAGATTCCGAGAGCGTGAGCGCTAAAGCGAAAGAACGCCAGCGTCGAGGCCTTGGTCGCAACTAAACTTGGAGCGTTAATGGCTGACCTTCTGATCATAGGCCGCTTTGTTGGTGGACAGCCTGTGTCTGGCAAACTTCTGGCGCACATAGGGAGCGGAGCAGAGCAAACGCATGACCGTAGAGTTTTACAATCTGTCCCTATCAACCGGGTAAAGAAAGGTCTGACCCGTTTATGGTGCCTGCTATGGCACCTAACGATCTACTGTTTTATGGGCGCGGTACAGGCCATGGCGACCCCCGTCGATCTTTGTGATGACGCGGCCCGGCACGCGGCGGGAAAAGCGGATGTTCCCACAAATGTGCTGCGCGCGATTGCCAAGGTTGAAACGGGCCGTTTCGTGGCGGGCGAATTTCAGGCTTGGCCTTGGACCGTGAACTTGGAGGGCGACGGCTATTGGTTCGAGAGCGAAGCGGCGGCGCATGCCTTTGTGCGCGGCGCCTATGCTCGCGGTGTCCGCAGTTTCGACATTGGGTGCTTTCAGATCAACACTCGGTGGCACGCTGCAGCGTTCGACTCGTTTGAGAGCATGTTCGATCCAAGGGAGAATGCGCTGTACGCTGCGCGATTTTTGGGTGACTTGCGGCGTGAGATGGGCACTTGGTCCAAGGCGATTGGGGCCTATCATTCCCGGCAACCGCAGCGCGCCCAAGGCTATCGCGAACGGGTCGAAGATATCCGCGCCGGGCTAGACGGCATCCCGCCCCAAGAATCTGAGACAACTACGCGGCAGTGGCCCGCCGAGCCTGTTCTGTCCCGGAACGGCTATCCGCTGTTGCAGAATTCGAATGGTGTCTCGCGTCGGGGCTCTCTCGTGCCGATGGGGGAAACTCGGGGCTACATGATCCGTCTCGATCAAACAGTCGCGGTAGGTTTCTAAGGCATGACCGGCCTATCCATCAAATCGGTATTTCAACCAACGGTCCTTCTGGCACTCGCCCTTATGGCCGTGATCGTGATGATGATCCTGCCCGTTCCGGCATGGATGCTGGATGTCGGCCTGGCCGCGTCCTTTGCTCTTGCGATCCTGATCTTCACGATCACGCTCTTTATCGACAGGCCACTCGATTTTTCCGCATTCCCGACAATCCTGCTGGCGTCCTTGATGCTCCGACTGGCGCTCAACGTCTCCTCGACCAAGCTGATCATCGGAGAGGGCCACACCGGCGCAGATGCCGCCGGAGAGGTGATTGAGGGATTTGCCAATTTCATCATTGGCGGCAATGTGCTGTTGGGGCTCGTCGTGTTTCTGGTGCTGTTGATCGTCAATTTCCTGGTGATTACAAAAGGAGCCGCGCGCATGGCGGAAGTGGGCGCGCGCTTTGCCCTCGATGCCATGCCGGGCAAACAACTTGCTATTGACAGTGACATGTCTGCGGGCGCCATCAGTCATCATGAGGCCAAGGAACGACGAGAGAGGGAGCAACAAGAAACCACCTTTTTCGGATCGCTTGATGGAGCCTCGAAATTCGTCAAGGGCGATGCGGTTGCGGGCCTTTTGATCACGCTCCTGAACTTTCTGGTTGGTCTCGTGATCGGCATCGCGATGCATGACATGCCGATCGGTCAAGCCTTTGAAACCTATACGATCCTGACAATCGGCGACGGGCTCGTCACGCAGATTCCAGCGGTAATTATCTCGATTGCTGCCGCTCTGCTGCTGGCTCGGGGCGGCAACAAGGGCGCGACGGATCTTGCGATTTCCGAGCAGATTGGCCGTCATCCAAGGGCGCTCGCAACGGTTGCGGTCTTGATGGGGCTTTTCGCGCTCGTTCCGGGCCTTCCGTTTGTGCCTTTTCTCCTCGGCGGCGTTGGGTTGGCCGCGTTGGCCTTTGCCAGCCATCGCAGCCGGGTCTTGAGCGCGGCTTCCCCGGCCGAGGATACTGCCCCAGCAATCGCGCCGGTCAGGTCGATGGGCGATATTCTGGAGTTGGATGATATTCATGTGGAATTTGCCCCGGACCTCGTCAACATGGTGCTTGATCCCGGCGTCGGTCTTGAGGCGCGCATCACCAATATGCGCCAGTATATTGCAACGACATATGGGATAATTCTCTCGGATATCCGGTTGACCGATGATCCCGGGATGCCGCCCGGCAGCTACCTGATCCGCATTCAAGGGGTCGAGCGGGCGCGGGCGTTCTTGCGGGATAATCACGTTCTCGCTCTCGATCCCGAGCACTATCCTTCGCTGGCACCGGGTGAAACGGTCAAAGAACCGGTTTATGGCGCACCGGCACGTTGGATACCGGCATCCGAACAGGATCGCGCGGCGCTCTGCGGGGTCACTTTGGTTGCGCCGCCCGAGGTGCTGGCAACCCATCTGCTCGAGGTGATTCGCCGCAATCTAAGTCGATTGCTGACCATGAAGGCCATGCGGCGTCTGCTCGATGAAATGGTGAACCTCTCTGACAAGGGCAGGTCAGAGGCCAATCGCAAGCTGCTCGAAGACATGATCCCGGACCGGGTTGCACCAGATCTGCTGCATGCCGTGCTGCGTCTCTTGCTGGCAGAGCAGGTCTCGATCCGAAACCTGCCGCTCATTCTTGAGGCCATTGCCGAATCCCGCCACTTGGGGTCCCAACCCGAGACGATATGCGAGCATGTGCGCCAGAGGCTTGGGTTTCAGTTGGTGGCCGGGTTGCAACGCCCCGATGGCAGCCTGCCCCTGATCCAGCTTGCTCCGGAATGGGAGGATACATTTGCAACCTATGAGGTGAACAGCGAGCGGGGTCGTTCCGACGTTGCCTTGCCACCAGAGCAATTCAGCGCGCTCACGGCCGGAGTCGCCGAACAGGTGCAACTGGCCGGGGAAAGGGGACTATCGCCTGCCCTCGTCACCTCGACCTTGCGACGCCGGTTTCTGCGCACGCTCTTGAGTGCGAGGAATGTCAACGTCCCGGTTCTAAGCTTTGAAGAAATTGGATTCGAGGTCAAACCGTCGCTTGTTGGGGTAGTGCGCTCGTGACGCCCTTTGCCCAAGTCTTTGAACTGTCGATTGACATGCTTTGGCTGCATGTAGGCGTATTCCTGCGGGTGGCGCCGATCATCGGGCTTTTGCCGGGAATTGGCGAGGCCTCTGTTCCGATGCGGATCAAGTTGGTTATTGTCATCGCGTTTACGATGATCGTGGCCCCCGTGCTGTCGCCAGATCTAACGGCACAGGTGCATTCGCCGACTGTGGGCTTTATCCTGTCCGAAACGATCATCGGTCTCGCTCTCGGTCTCGCCTTACGGCTCTTTCTGATGGCCTTGCAGATGGCAGGGTCAATTGCGGCGCAGTCAACCTCCCTGGCGCAGATCCTTGGGAATGTCGGACAAACGCCGCTCCCGGCCATTGGTCACCTGCTCGCAACGGGGGGCGTGGCCCTCATGATGATCATGGGAGTGCATGTCCGCGTGACAGAGATGATCGTGCTCAGTTACACGGTTTTTCCTGTTGGGGAGCCCCCGGATATCGGTGCCCTGTCGCAATGGGGCGTGGCCCGGATTGCGCAGGCGTTTTCCTTTGGCTTCTCCCTTGCCGCGCCCTTTGTTCTTGTCTCGGTTCTCTACAACCTTACTCTGGGCATCATCAATCGGGCGATGCCGCAGTTGATGGTTGTTCTGGTTGGGGCCCCGGTGATCATGGCCCTTACACTTTTTCTGCTGATGTTGGTGGTGCCCACGATGCTGATGGTTTGGGTCGAGGCATTGCAGAATTTTGTCGCGAACCCGTTCGGAGGATAGCGATGGAAGGGCAAGAGGACGACTCCGACAAGACGCTCGAGGCGACACAGCACAAGCTGGATGAGGCCCGCAAGAAAGGTGAGTTCGCGCGTTCTG